>JANXAX010000150.1 GCA_025062175.1 Anaerolineae bacterium
GCCATCCGCTTGGCAAAGTTATCGCGTGCCAGGAATTGTTGTACCGTGAAGTGGCTGGCCAGGCGTACCGCATCGGCGAAGGTGAGCTGGCTCAGCCAATCGGCATTGTAACGGATAATCGTCTTTTCGCGGTCCAGGATTTTGAAAGCCTGCTCGGCATAGGTGCGTGCGTTGGCCATGAGCTCCTCAGGCGTACGCTGAGGACGTAAGGCTTCTTTGTCGCTCGGATCTCCGATCAGACCAGTGAAAGTGCCAATTAGAAATGTGACCTCGTGCCCCAAATCTTGGAACTGTCTCAGCTTGCGCATCGTGACCGTATGACCCAGATGGATATCGGGGGCAGTCGGGTCATAGCCGCAGTAGACACGCAGCGGTCGTCCTTCACTCAGGCGCTCGCGCAGCTCGGCTTCCATCACTTGATACAGCTGAGGGTCGCCGAATTCGATCCCTTGCATCAAAATGGCCATCTGTTCCTCAACGGGACGCATAGCAGCTCCTTATCTGTCATGGCAAAGTGTTCACAATTTTACCATTTTCAGATTCCACGAGCAATATATCGAACTGTCAGAACCGGTTTTGAGATCTTTTCCCTCCCGTCTGCACCCGATGCATATCAATTTGGGGCAAGATGGAGAGGATACCATGAAACGGCAACGGCATATCTGAGCTACAACCGTCAGGGAGCAGTGTAAAGCCGCTCGCTTACGCGCGGCTCGGCTTCAACTTGTATCGCCCCCAAGATAATACACTTTGCAGCGGTGTCACTTTGAAAACCTGGGCATCCGTTGTACAATCTGCCCGATACGCATACAACGTTGAAGAAATGCTCTTATTGACCGATTAGGGAGACATGATGCAGGTCAAAACGCTCACGGTTGGGCAATTGTTCACCAATTGTTACCTTGTCGCCTGCCCGCATACACAGCAAGCGGCCATTATCGATCCTGGCGATGAAGCACACCGTATCCTCAGTGCCGCGCATGCTGCACAGTGGAAGATCACCCACATCTTGCTCACCCATGCCCATTTCGATCACATCGGCGCTGCCAGCGCGCTGGTGGATGCCACTGCCGCATCGCTCTTTTTGCACCCAGATGACAAGCTGCTGTTCGATGTGGGCGGTGGGGCGATGTTGTTCGACTTTCCTTCACCCGAAGTGCCCCAGCAAGTGGAGCTCTTGACCGAAGGACAAAAACTCCACGTCGGCGAGATAGCGTTCCAGGTATTGCACACTCCAGGACACTCTCCGGGCAGTGTGTGCTTCTATGCCCCGGAGCACCGGGCGATCTTCGTCGGTGATGTGTTGTTTGCTGATGGCATTGGACGTACTGACCTGCCCGGTGGAGATTACACAACCTTGATGCGTTCGATCCGCCGTCTTATGGAACTGCCCGATGATACGGCGGTCTATCCCGGCCACGGTCCGGCGACCACTATCGGTCGTGAAAGAACCGAGAACCCCTGGCTTTCAGAAAACGATTGAAAGTAAAGAATCGTGATAATCCGACGAGCGGTGTAGACGTAACCTGATGAGGCGTCTGCTGCCGCACAGAGAGAGCTCTCCAGCATGAATCGGTGGCCGCATCTGCGTTTTGACAGCGCGATTCCCTCTGAATATCGCGCCAACTTCTTTCACCTCTACTTGGACGTGGCCTGGTATGGGGTGCTCAACGCCAGTGCGCTGACCTTCCTGAGCGTGTTTGCAGCCCGGCAAGGGGGCACTCCGTTTCAAGTTGGGTTGCTCACCGCAGGCCCTGCGGCGATGAATTTGCTGGTCGCTATGCCGATTGGCCACTGGTTAAAACGCCAGCCGATTGGGAAGGCGGTCTTCTGGACTTCCATCGCCCATCGCGTGTTCTACTTGTTGTGGGTGCCCTTGCCGATGCTCCTTCCGCCACTGCTGCAAGTATGGGTGTTGATCGGCCTGACCATCATGATGTCGGTGCCGGGTGCTGCATTGGCGATCGGTTTCAACGCGTTGTTTGCCGAGGCCGTTCCGCCGCCATGGCGCGGTCACGTAGCTGGGGTTCGGAATGCGCTGTTGGCCATTGCATCCATAGCCAGCGCACTCGTGTGTGGCTACATCCTGACCACGACACCTTTCCCGTTAGGATATCAGGTGGTATTTAGCATTGGTGCCGTCGCAGCGCTTTTGAGCAGCTTCCACTTGTGGTTTGTGCGCCCATTGGAAGAAAGACCATCACCTTCGCTGATGGAAGGATCTGCAGGGTGGGGAAGCCAACACGCGCAATCTGACCAGCGTACACTCCCTCATCTCGGCGCATGGGTGAAAGGAGTGTTGCGGACGTTCGTCTCGGACCTGCTGCGCATTGAGATCCTGCGTGAGCCCTTTGCCAAAGTGCTGATCGCATTGCTCATATTTCACATTACGCAATTCGTGGCGGTGCCCGTTGTCCCTGTCTTCATGGTAAGAGTCCTCCATTTGCAGGATCAACAGATCGGATTGGCGACCGCTGTGTTCTGGCTCTCCGTGTTCGTGAGTTCCACACAACTAGCTCGTCTGTGCCAGGTTAGGGGGCATCAGGCCGCGACGGGGATTGGGGCGATGCTGATGGCTTTTTACCCGGGTTTGATGGTCTTTGGCGTTCCGTTGGGCATGGCGGCTGTCTTGGCCGCCTCGTGCCTGGGCGGCATCGGATATGCGTGGATGAGCGGCGCGTTTCTTAACTATATCTTAGAACGGGCGCCTCAACATGACCGACCGCCCTATCTCGCTTGGTACAATATCGTCTTCAATGCAGCCATTCTCATCGGTTCTCTGCTGGGTCCTTCTACCGCGACATCCCTGGGGTTTGTGCCTGCCCTAGCACTGTTTGCAGTTGCTCGCGTGGCTGCCGGTCTGTTTATCATCAAAGGCGGATAGGCGGAAGATTTCGTGCTTTCTGCGTTCTTTCGCGTGTCACTTGCCTGCAGGCCAGCCGTCGACAGGCCGCCGTTCCCACTCCTCAATATAAATGCATTCTCCTGCCGGTCGAAGCGATTGACATGCCTCGGCAGCTCTGATATCATACGGGTGTCCGATGGGGCAGCATGTGGCGAACAATGATCTAAATTGCCCTGCCTTTCTCAGTCTCAGAGCGCACCGGGGTTCAGACATCATCCTTCCATAATCATCGCACAGGGTGACAACAGGATGTATGTTGCCCCAGATGCAGAGGCGCAACTTCATCTTAGTGCCAACCCCGCTACCAAAGGAGCTACGACGAGATTCCGGAAAGGATGGCTTGCCGATGACCCTTGCCCTCGAAATGCGCGGCATCACGAAACGATTTCCGGGCGTCCTGGCCAACGATCACATCCATTTTGCCCTGGAGAAGGGTGAGATTCACTGCCTGTTGGGCGAGAATGGGGCCGGAAAATCTACTCTGATGAACATTCTCTACGGCCTCTATCGCCCCGATGAAGGGCGCATTTTCCTGGATGGCCGCGAGGTGCACATTGGCGCGCCTATCGACGCCATTCGACTAGGCATCGGCATGGTGCATCAGCACTTCATGCTTATCCCGGTCATGACAGTGGCTGAGAACATCATACTGGGCACGGAGATCGTGAAGGGTGGCTTTGTGCTCGATCAGAACACTGCCACACAGCGTATTCGCGAGATCTCGCGCCAATATGGGTTGGAGGTTGATCCGAACGCCTATGTCAAGGATCTGCCGGTGGGTGTTCAACAGCGTGTTGAGATCGTCAAGGCGCTTTATCGCCGGGCTAACATCCTTATCCTCGACGAGCCGACGGCAGTGCTGACTCCCCAAGAGGCGGATGACCTCTTCGCCATTATGCGCGGACTAGCGGCGCAAGGGAAGAGCATCATCTTTATTACACATAAGCTGGGCGAAGTGTTTGCCGTGGCCGACCGCATCACCGTATTGCGCAATGGCCGTGTAGTCGGCACCACTCGGCCATCCGAGGCCACCCAAAGCTCGCTGGCCGCTATGATGGTAGGGCGTGAGGTGATCCTCACGGTAGAGAAACGACCGGCACAGCCCGGAAGGACTATGCTGGACGTACAGGACCTCAAGGTTCTGGACGATCGGGGTTCGATGGTGGTCAATGGGGCTACATTCGAAGTACGTGCCGGCGAGGTGTTGGGCATCGCCGGAGTGCAAGGCAATGGCCAGACCGAATTGGTGGAGGCGCTCGCCGGGTTGCGGCCGAGCGTCGCCGGACGGGTGGTGATCGATGGCGTCGAGGTGACGAATGCCTCACCACGTCGCATCGCCGAGCAGGGCGTCGCGCACATCCCGGAGGACCGCCACGAGCACGGCATGGTGAGCAAATACCCCGTCGCCGACAACCTGGTGCTGAACACGTATTACCGGCCACCCTTCGCCCGTGGTTTCGTTCTGGACCACCGTGCCATTGAGGAGCACGCCTGGCGGCTGGTGCACGAGTTTGACATCCGCACACCAAGCGTGTATGTACCGGCGAGCAACCTTTCAGGGGGCAATCAACAGAAGATGATCGTGGCGCGCGAGTTCTCGCGCCCCATCAAGCTGTTGATCGCCGCACAGCCCACCCGCGGTCTGGATGTCGGCTCAATTGAATTCATCCACAGACGCTTGATCCAGGCGCGCGATCAAGGGATAGCCGTGTTGCTGGTCTCGGCCGAGCTGGACGAGATTATGGCGCTAGCCGACCGCATCGCGGTTATGTACAAAGGCCGTATCATCGCCACCGTCGAGGCGGAGCGCGCCGACCGCGCTGAATTGGGGTTGTGGATGGCTGGCATCGTGTCCCATCCGGCTGCCGAGGTGGTGAGTTAAATGGAGCTGGGCAGGCGGACAGGCGGGAAGTGTGCATCGCGGGGTGCTCGGGCAAAATCCCTTGGAAGTCCTAGATCTGCGGGGATCATAGAATGAGGTGAAAGTGAGCGGCAAGAGGTCCGGGGCGCAGCGACCTTGTCCTGAGAGTTAGGAGGACGGGTGTGCAGGCGTTTAATCGGAATGCGTTAAGAAAGCCAGACAAACCGCTACGGGTCGGTTTGGTGACCGACGTGGGCCGCGTCGACGACGGTACGTTCAACCAGTATGCCCATGAGGGGATTCAGCGCGCCGTTGCCGCGTTGGGTCTGGAATATACGTATATCGAAACACGACGTCCTGAGGACCACGAGGTCAATCTGCTCATTCTGATCGAGGAACAGTGCGGGCTGATCGTCACGGTGGGCAGCGGATTAGGCAAAGTGGTGGAACGCGTGGCAAAGGAACACCCGCAGGTGGCATTCGTCACGGTGGATTTTGTGGTCCAACCGCCGCTGCCCAACGTGCTGAGCGTGGTATTTGCTGAGGATCAAGCCGGATTTTTGGCTGGCGCCCTGGCCGGTTGTATGACAAAGAGCAATGTGGTCGGAGTGGTTGCTGGTGAGACGGTGCCACCAGTGCTGCGCTTCCGCAAAGGGTTTGCCCGTGGTGCGCGCTACGCCAACCCCAAAGTGCGCGTCCTCAGCGAGCACGTGGAATCTTTCAACGATCCAGACATGGGGCGCGCGGTGGCCCTGTCCTTCATCGAACGTGGTGCGGATGTCATCTTCGGTGCTGGCGGGCGCACAGGCAGCGGAGCTATTCGCGCCGCCGCCGAGGCGGGCGCATGGGTGATCGGAGTTGATCAAGATGAATGGTTCACCACATTTGAAGGGGGACGCGCTCTTGGCAGTGACCGGTTGCTTTCCAGCGCGGTGAAGCGGGTGGACGTCGCGGTCGAGAAAGCGGTGCGCGATTGGGCAACGGGTCGTTTTAGCGGAGGGAGCAACTGGCTCGGCAGCCTGCGCAATGATGGCGTCGGTCTGGCGCCCTTCCATGCAGCAGAAAAGATCATCTCACAAGAGATACGCGCACGCCTGAACGAAGTGGCTATGCGCTTACGCGACGGCACGTTACAGACCCGCATCGGTCCGACAGGTGAGGACCAGATGGAGACGCTCCGGGAACGGCTGCGCATGTGGGATTGGAGTGGGTTGGCTGTGCTGGTACTGGCAGTATTCACCGCGCTACTGATCGGTGCGATTGTCATCTGGACAACCCGCGCGGTGGATTTACGTGGCGCTGGCCTGCCATGGGAGCAGGTGATTCGCGAAGCGAGTGCCTTGGTGCTCTCGGCTTACGGCGGATTATACGAGGGTGCCATCGGTTCGGCGCGTGCCCTGGCGGGCAGTTTGATCTACTCTACCCCGTACATCATGGCCGGGTTAGCCGTTGCCTTGGGATTTCAGTGTGGCTTGTTTAACATTGGGGTGGAGGGCCAGCTCTACATGGGGGCGTTGTGCGCCACCATCGTTGGCTTCTCTGTCACCGGCTTGCCGATCTATATTCATCTGCCGTTAGCCGTCGCCGCCGGCGCGCTGGGAGGTGCTATCTGGGGA
>JANXAX010000151.1 GCA_025062175.1 Anaerolineae bacterium
AAAACTTTTCTAGAGTGAGTTCCTATAGGGGATTTTTTAAAAAATGGCCTTTTGCCTTCATTTACCTTCATAAGCGGTTAGAAGGCGAGCAACCTTTGGTTGTACTATGGAGGTTGGTGATGCGAGTTCTAGAGCACAAAGGCATCCGGTACACCGTGACCCGCTTCGGAGTGGTCTCCGAGGTGGCCAAGAAGCGGCTGAGTTGGGCACAGTCTCCGGGGTATGACGAGCCCCCACCGGAAGAGGCAGTGATGGCCTGCCTGCGTTGGCTGGAGCAGTGCGCCAAACCTGCCAAACGGCGGAGTTACTCCAGCTATTGGTTGAAACACGTCGTGGAAGAGTGGTGCGGGGACTATATCCCCAACGGGGCGATGATTGAAGCAGCCATCCGAGCGGGCTATCGGGTTGAGCCTTATGGGCCGACCAATCCCAACTGCGCCATCTGGCTTGTGTACACGGGAGGGGAGGATGCTATTTGACTGGCTTGAATGTACCCCTAGCGAGCGGGCTGCCCGACTGGCCTACCTGCTTGCGCTAGGCCGGCGGATGACCACCGCCGAGGTGGCTGAGGCGTTGGGCTGCTCCGAGCGCCAAGCCAGAAAACTACTTAATGGCCTTTCCAGGGTGCTGCCGCTGACTTGCATCAAAGGCCACTGGCAGCTGCTGCGCTGGGAAGATAACAGTTGACGTAATGGGTGATGGGGGACTCGTAAATTTTCGGAATTGTGAGGGACAAAGTGGCTGATAAGTTGTGGAAAGCTACGGAACGAACTATTGCACGGCGCTTGAATGGCCAGCGCACTGGCGCAACAGGCCGCAGCGGGGCGGATGTGGTGAACGGCTGGCTGAGCGTTGAGGTCAAGACCCGGCGGCAGTTGCCCAAGTGGCTGCACGAGGCGTTGCAGCAGGCTAGGGCAGGAGCAGGCGAGGGCCAGCTTGCGGTGGCCATCTTACACCAAACGGGTGACCGTTATGATGATGCTGTTGTGCTGATACGCCTGCGGGACTTTGAAGCCTGGTTTGGCAACTTAGAGCAATGCCCCGAGGGCGAATGAAGCACCGCCAGGCGGTAGCCCTAGCCATTCTGGCGCTTGAGGCGCAAGCCGAGCAATGGGCCGACCCCGAGGTGGCGCAAGAGCTGCGGGAAGCCGCCAAGACCCTGGAGCGCTGGCTTGCACAAACCAGGCCGCCGGACCGACGAGAACGCCCACCAGCGCTGCGCAGCAATTTCAGCACCCTCAGCGGCTGGGGGGATGAGTTTTAATGTTGCTTTAATGTTGTGGCGTTAGGGTGATAGTAAGTTCTGTAGCCATTCTGTAGCCATTCTGTAGCCATTCTGAAGTGGGTTTATGGGGAAGCTTGGGGCGGTGACCACAATATATTGTGGCATAGGTGTCATAAGAGCACAAGATAAAGTGAGCCGTGTGGGATTCGAACCCACGACTCCCTGCTTAAAAGGCAGGTGCTCTACCGCTGAGCTAACGGCTCACCACATTTTGATTATACTCAAAAAGCATAAAGCGTCAAAGCGCTGGCGTGAGAGTGTTGAAAAACGTCTTGGTTGCTTCCTTTATTACCCTATTTTCCCAACAAAAAACGATAAACGACCTTCGGACTGTTGCGCTCGGCCCAATCACGCCAGACACTTCAAGACGACCCACTACCTCCCCACAAGATGTACCGCACTTGCTTTGAAGGCAATCATCACTCTCTGACCGAGATTCAAGCTCAGTGCCTGGGCTGAGTGTCGTGTGATCAATGCGACCACCGGGAAGCCGCAGTCGACCGTCACCCGCACCTGGCTGCCGACCGGCCTGAGGTGCACCACGTGACCTATCAGACGGTTACGAGCGCTGCTCTCTCCCACCGCATCTTCGCTCCATAACGTCACATCTTCCGGCCGCAAGCAAACCCACACCGCGCGACCGGGGTGTACTGCAGCCACTGCTTCCACAATGTGTGGCCCCACTCGCACGCTGGCTACGCCGTCCTGATAGGCGACGACATAGCCGGATACCACTGTCTCAACCCCGACAAAGGCCGCAACTTCTGGACTGGTAGGTGCGCTGAAGACAATTTCCGGTCGATCTAACTGCACCAAGCGTCCGTCTATGAGGACACCGACTCGGTTGCCCAGAGCCAGGGCTTCATCACGCTCATGGGTGACCAACACGGTGGTAATGCCGGCATCCCGGATGACGGCGGCGACGTGTTCGATCACCTCGGCACGGGTGGGCGCATCCAGACCCGCAAAAGGCTCGTCCAGGAACAATATCTCGGGCGACAGGGCGAAAGCGCGTGCCAAGCTCGTGCGCTGGGCCTCTCCACCGGACAGGTCACGTGCTGGTCGTCGCGCCAGATCGGCGATGCCAAACTGCTCCAGCCAATACCAAGCCCGACGCGCCCGTTCGGAGACAGGCACGCCACGCAGTTGGAGACCCAACGTCACGTTTTCATAAACGGAAAGGTCTAATAACAAGGGTTCTTGAAAGACCACCGCCATACGGCGGCGCAACGCTACCCAATCAACACGGCGGTCTATCAGCAGGCCATCGAACCACAACCGGCCTTTGGTCGGCGACAACAGTAGCGCCAAAGTCAACAGAAGAGTGCTTTTGCCCGCCCCATTCGGACCTAGGATCGCAAGAGTCTCTCCGCGCGATACCTCCAAGAGAGGTATGTCGAGTACGGTCCGTCCAGCACGCTGCACAAGCAGTTCTTCAGCCCGCAGTATGGTCTGGTTGACAGTTGCTCTTTCCACGGCTACCGGCTTCGCGCATTTTTTCTAAAGGGGACGTCTGTGTTGCTGGATCATTGTCAACACTGCGTTAACGCAGAGCATCAACAACAATAGCACCAGGCTCAAGGCAATGGCCATCGCGAAGTTGCCGCGCGCGGTTTCCATAACTGCCGCAGTGGTCAAGACGCGCGTCTGACCTTGAATATTCCCGCCCACCATCATCGAGGCCCCCACCTCGGAGATTGCACCGCCGAAACCGGCCATGATCGCTGCCAGTAATGGCAACCGTGCCTCGCGTATCAACAACCATAACAGTTGTATCCGAGTGGCGCCGAGCGCCAGGATTTGCAATCGTAGTTTGGGGTTAAGCGCCTGCATCGCCGCCAGCGTCAGCCCAGTGACGATGGGAGTAGCCAGGATGCATTGGGCAATGACCATCGCGGCAGGCGTGTAGAGCAAACGTAGAAATCCTAGCGGACCACTCCGCCACAACAGGATGGTGACAAATAACCCGACCACAACAGGCGGCAGTCCCATCGCGGTGTTGACTAGGCTGACGATGATGCGGCGCCCCGGGAAATCTGTCAGCGCTAGAACCGTGCCGATTGGGATGCCCAGCAACAAGCTCAGCAGCGTAGCCGTGCCAGAAACTTGCAGCGAGAGCCAGATCACACTCCATAGTTCGGGATCACCGGTGAAGAGCATAATCATCGCCTGCCTTGCGCCCTCAATGACCAGATCCATAGCTATTTCCCCAATCCCTCTTCTCTCTTGCCAGCATCTGGGATGAACAGTGGTTCGCCAAACTGACTCACACCGAACTCTCCGATCATCGCCTGTGCCTCGGGCGACACGATGAAATCGGCAAAAGCCCGCGCGCCGGCGGCGTTGACCACAGACGACCGATCAGGATTCACCTGGATAATATGGTAGACATTAAGTAAAGCCCCGTCCTCCTCGACCATGATCTCAAGACTGAGCCCCTTTCTGCGCGCCAGGTACGTGCCGCGGTCGGTGAGCGTATAGCCGCGCTTTTCAGCGGCGATGTTGAGGGTGGCGCCCATACCTTGGCCTGTTTCTTGATACCACGACTTTCCCAGCGGAACGTCTCCCAACCGTGCCCACAGTTTCTTTTCCAGCACGTCGGTGCCGGAGCCATCGCCACGACTGATAAATAAGGCGCCCGTCGCAGCGATCCTTTCAAACGCCTCAGTTGTAGAGCGAATACCTCTGATCCCGGCAGGATCTTCCAACGGGCCGACCAGGACGAAATGATTATGCATCACCAATCGCCGATCAACACCGTGACCCGCGGCCATAAATTCGAGCTCGGCGTCTGGCGAGTGGACGAGCAATACATCTGCTTCGCCGCGCTTGCCCAGTGCTAAAGCCTGACCGGAGCCCACGGCGATGGGCTTCACGACATAACCGGTCCGCCTTTCGAACATAGGCAATAACACATCTAACAGACCTGAATCCTGGATGCTGGTGGTCGTGGCCAGGATCACCTGGGAATTGCTTGGATGGGAAGGTGCTGATGAATTAACGTGTGCTAACGCTGAACACGCCAAGGTGAGAATCGCAAGGAGTGAGACAAAAGGACCGCGGCCGATGAACACTCTCTCCTCCCAGGCCGTCTATGCACGCTTGCCTTAGTAGACTGCGATATTATAACTTGGGTTATGTCATCGGAGCGAAACCGCATGGGGTGCTCAGGCGAGTTTCAGTTTGGCAAGAAGGTCGGCGAATCAAATTCGTGCTGACGAACGTGCCCGATATCCGTCCGCGACTGTCAGGCAGCGATGTAGCCGTTTGCGCGCGACTCATGCTGACCCCACAGTCGCTCAATTGCCCAAGCATTCGTAGACGGTTAAGATACGGGTATGACTTGCTCTACCCATCAGCGGTCATCGTGTCGAGTGTGTCGACCCCCTATGCATAAGGGTGATCGGGAAGTGTCGCTTGCTCTGGCCAGCACGGTGCTTTTGCTGGCTATGGTGCTGCGTTTTCCCACTTTAGGCGCGCAAAGCCTCTGGGCCGATGAGGGTAACAGCGTCGCACTAGCACGTGCAAGTCTGGTCGAGATTGCCGCTCGCACGGCTTATGACATCCATCCCCCGTTGTACTACTGGTTGCTTCACGGTTGGATGCGTCTCATCGGCGACAGCGAGGTTGCCCTGCGTTCTCTTTCCGCCTACGCCGATCTGTTGTTGATCGCTATCCTGTATCGCCTGACTGGGCGGTTGTTCGGCCGCCGCGCGGCATATGGGGCTGTCTTTGCCGCGGCGGTCTCGCCGTTCCAGATTTATTATGCCCAAGAAGCACGGATGTATGCCTTATTAGCCTTGCTGGGTGGGGCGACTGTCTGGGCGGCTGTCGAAGCGGCCAGGTGTATCCAGCGTGGAGGTTCTGTCGGTTCATCCTGCTGGCGTTGGCTCGCCTTTTATATCGCGAGCGTGACAACGGGACTGTACACGCATTATGCATTTCCGGCAGTGTGGGGTGCTGTCTTCCTGGCAGGAGGGGTGTATCTCTGGTCCCAGCGGAGCACAGAAAACGTTCGGTGGCTCTTAGTCGGCTGGCTGCTGTGCCAGCTGGTTCCGCTGATTCTCTATCTGCCGTGGTCGCCCGTCGCAGTGCGTCAGTTGACCGTCTGGCCAGCGCCCGCTCCAGTGTCCTTCGACACTGTGGTGATCACCATCTGGAACACGCTCATCGCCGGACCCGTTGGAGCACAGATGGCCACGCCCTGCTCTGCGGTGCTCGCTCTGCTGGCAGGGGTGGGATTGGTGCGTTTAATTTTGCGCACCACTCCGTCCAAAGCGGTGTTGGTGATGCTCTACTTCACCCTGCCGGTTGGTTTGACTGCTGGGTTGTTCAAACCCGCTTATCTCAAATTCCTGTTAACCGCGACGCCGGCTTGGTATATGATCCTAGGAGTTGCCTTGGCTGGCACATCCAAAGCCGCGGCAGCGCATTCCAGGCTGGGTTGGGTTATACCAGGGGTGGGTGTGGCCCTCTTGGCATTGGCCGCGTACGCTCCGCTGAGTGCCTACTACACCGACCCGAAATGGGCGCGGGATGACTATCGCAGCCTTGCCCGCTATCTGGAAGCGGTCGCCACAACGCAAGATGGCATCCTGCTGAATGCGCCCGGCCAACAGGAGGTCTTCGGCTACTACTATCGCGGAGAGGCACCGGTCTACCCGTTGCCGCGCACCCGACCACCGGACGCAGCGATGACAACGGCCGAGCTGGCCTCGATCGCGGCCCACAGCCGGCATCTGTATGCGATCTATTGGGCTACGGATGAAAGCGACCCAGAGAGAATTGTGGAACATTGGCTGCGAGAACGTAGCTTTGAGGCGAGTCGATGGTGGGTGGGCAATCTGCAAGTGGCAGTGTATGCTGTCACTCCGCTGGCAGAAGAATGGATCCCTACCAGGATACGTTTTGGCGACCATATTACCCTCACCGGATATCGCCTCGCGTTCCCCCATACTTCCGGAGGGCAACAAGTGGCACAACCGGGAGATATCCTGAGGTTGCAGCTGCGCTGGTGGACCGATGCGCCGTTGTCTACATCATACACAGTGTTTATTCAGGCGCTCGACAGCGCCAACCA
>JANXAX010000152.1 GCA_025062175.1 Anaerolineae bacterium
TGCCACTGTGCGCACAGTGTTGGGACGGGCACGCCAGCTCCTGTTGCAGAAACGCGCACAGCGCATTCCGCCGGAGACGGACACCAAAGTGCTCACCGCATGGAATGGACTGATGATGAGCGCTTTCGCCGAAGCGGCGCGCGTTTTGAAGCGCCCGGACTATCTGGCGGTCGCACGGCGCAATGCCGATTTCGTGCTCCGTGAAATGTTCCAGGATGGCCGGCTGTTGCGCGCATGGCGCCAAGGAACCGGGGCGCGGCACGGCGCCTACCTGGAAGACTATGCAGCTTATGCCGTGGCACTTTTAGCGCTCTACCAGGCAACCTTCGAGGTACGCTGGTTCCAGGAAGCGCGGGCGCTGGCAGATCTCATCCTGGAACGTTTCATCGATTCTGAGGGCGGATTCTTCGATACGCGCGACGATCACGAGCCTGTGCTAGTGCGCCCCCGGCAATTGCAGGATAACGCCGTCCCGTCCGGCAATGCGCTAGCAGCGGAGGTCCTGTTGCGGCTGGCTACCTATACCGGCGATCAGCGGTACCGCGAGGCGGCACAGGCGATCCTGCACGCTATGGCAGGACTGATGGAGCAACACCCGAGCCATTTTGGACATTGGCTGAGTGTTGCGGCATACTATCTAGCACCGCCTGTTCTGGTCGCTGTGGTGGGTGCTCCCGAAGCGGTCGACACACACAAGTTGCTGGATGTGCTCTTCAGTCGCTACCGACCTCACATCGAGGTTGTCTTCAGCGCACCCGAGGGCGAGGCAATGCAGTACATCCCGGCATTGGCAGGACGCACTATGCGAGATGGCCGCGCCACGGCGTATATCTGTCATGGTTTCTCCTGTCGGCCACCAGTTGTGGACGCGGCGGAACTCGAAGATCAACTGCAGCAGACCCTCTTGGCCTAAGAGGGTGGCACTTTCGCTTGAGGTTTCACACAATCGAGGAAAGACGCCGTGCGTGTCAAGTTTTGGGGCACGCGAGGATCCATCCCATCGCCGGGGCTTCGCACGTTACGTTACGGCGGCAATACCATCTGCGTAGAGCTCCGCACTGATACAGGCCAACGGCTGATCTTGGACGGAGGCACCGGGTTGCGGGAGCTGGGACGCACTTTGGTCCAAGAGGCGGACGCGCTGGACCTCAACATCCTGATCAGCCACACCCATTGGGATCATACCCAGGGACTCCCATTCTTTGCCCCGATGAATCGCCCGGAAAACCGCATCATAATCTATGCTACATCGGGCACGGATAAAGATGTTATGGAAATCTTCACTCAGCAGATGGATTACGCAAACTTTCCCGTCTCGTTGGAAGAGCGGCCGGGGCAGATCGCGTTCCGTGAAATCGGCGAGGAGGAGTTCACCATCGGGGACATCCGCGTGCAATCCTGCTTCGTCAACCATACGATTCTCACCCTGGGGTATCGCATCTCACATGGGAATGTCTGCATCGTGTATGTCACTGATCACGAACCCTTTGCTCCCAGTCTGTACCATTCCAATCGGGTGTGCCCAGATCTGGATGACATTGTCCATGCCGGGGATAGGAGGCATGTGCGTTTTCTGGCGGGTGCTGATCTGGTCATCCACGATGCGCAGTTCACTGCTGCAGAGCTCGAGAGGCGGCGAGGATGGGGGCATAGCTCGTTGGAATATGCCGTGGAGGTGTGTGTCGCCGCAGGTGTCAAGCAGCTGGCTTTCATCCATCACGATCCTGACCGGAGCGATGAGGAGCTGGAACGCCTCGAAGCAGCCGGCCAGGCGTATGCCCGCCAGTTGGGTTCAGAGCTCAAAGTGTTTGCTGCCGCCGAAGGCAGCGAGATCGAATTGCCCGAAACCGGGATAGCTCTCGCAACACCGGTCCTGGCGCAAACTCCCAGCTTAGATACAAGGGTGCATGCGCGCATCCTGGTGGTGGACGATGAACCCGCTATGATGCAGTATCTCAGCATGGTGCTGATGCGCGATGGCTATGAGGTGTTACAAGCTTCGAACGGTTATGAGGCATTGACACTCGTACGCGAGCGATCTCCCGATTTGGTGCTGCTGGACGTGATGATGCCAGAGATGGACGGCTTCCAGGTCTTGCGCGAGCTGCGCGCGTCAGAAGAGTTCCAGGAGTTGCCGGTCATTATCTTGACTGCCCTGACCGCGGAACAGGACATTGTACGCGGCTTTGAGGGAGGCGTGACGGATTATATCGACAAACCAGTCACACCGGCAGTGTTGCGCGCCCGGGTGCGACGCTGGCTGGTGAGTCGGGAAAACAGGTGAACCTATGCCTTTGCAGGTGGGGATTGTCGGTCTGCCCAATGCGGGCAAAAGCACATTGTTCAATGCGCTGACGCGTGCGCATGTTGCGGTGGCGCCCTATCCCTTCACCACTATCGAGCCGCACATTGGGGTCGCATCAGTTCCGGACGCGCGTCTGGACGCCCTGGCGCAGCTGATCAAGCCGAGCAAGGTAGTATCCGCCACGGTGCAGTTCGCGGACATCGCCGGCCTGGTGCGCGGGGCACATCGCGGCGAAGGCTTGGGCAACCAATTTCTCGCTGCAATCCGCGAGATGGACGCGCTGGCAATGGTGCTGCGCTGTTTTGAAGATCCCGACGTGCCGCATGTCACCGAGAACCTCGACCCAATCGCGGATCTCGAGGTGCTCGACCTGGAGCTCGCGCTGGCCGACCTGGCGACGGTGGAACGGCGCATTGAACGCACCAAAAGCGCGGCGAAGAGCAACCCCAAGGCGTATGAATGGGAGCTGACCACCTTGGCGCAGCTGCGGGATCACCTGGGCCGTGGGCAACCGGCGCGCACCTTTGTTTCTGTTCCTTCAGCCGGCCACGCAGCCAAAGCGGAGGGTGGAGGCGAGGATGCGGTCCGTGCTTTGTTGCACGAGCTGTTCTTGCTCACGTACAAGCCGCGCCTGCTGGTGGCGAACGTCGGCGAGGACACACTGCCGGATGGCGGTCCATTGGCAGCGCGTGTCCTGGATGCAGCCGCGCGCGAGGGCAGCCAGGCAGTGGTATTGTGCGCTGAGTGTGAGGCGGCGCTGGCTGAGTGGCCGCCCGAAGAAGCAGCGGCATATCGTGCCGAATTAGGTCTCCGCGAGCCGGGCCTGGACCGTCTAGTGCAGGCCAGCTATCGCCTGCTCGACCTGATCACCTTCTTCACTGTTACCGGCGGGGAAGTGGTGCGTGCTTGGACACTGCGCCGTGGCTTGACTGCCTGGCACGCTGCTGGCCAAGTGCATAGCGACATCCAACGCGGTTTTGTGCGCGCGGATGTGATCCGCTGGGACGAGTTGCTGGCCGCTGGCTCGTTAGCCCATGCCCGCGAGACGGGGCGGCTACGCTCCGAAGGACGCGACTACGTCGTGCAGGATGGCGATGTGATCCACGTCCACTTCGTCGCCTGAGGTAAACACGCGTTCGTTTCTCCGATGGGGAATTGCACCCTGCGCGATGGCACTGAGCGAGGAGGCCTTGAGTCCCATGCAGGATGGAATGCTTCGACTTGCCGAGATATGCATCGCGTGTTAGGATAGGTATTCGATTCTGCATACTCCTCATTGAGGATATGCCCATTGTCCATCCGCGCCGAGACCCTAGCATCCACCGAGGAACGTCGCTTCCAGGCTGATCAGGTGATCACCATCGCTGCGGCGCATGCCGCCCACGACATGTACGCTGCTTTTCTCCCAGCCCTATTGCCTGCCCTGATCACCAAGCTCGCGCTTCCCACAGCACAGGCGGGGACGTTGGTACTCTTTCTCCAATGGCCCTCTCTGCTCCAACCCGTCATCGGCCACCTGGCCGACCGCATCAGCTTGCGCTACCTGGTAATCGTGGCGCCGGCCGTCACGGCCACTATGATGAGCTGGCTGGGATGGGCGCCCGACTATGCCGTGATGGCCATGATGTTGAGCTTAGTGGGATTCAGCTCGGCCAGCCTGCACGCCGTCTCACCGGTGATCGCGGGTCAGCTTTCCGGGCGACAGCTGGGACGTGGGATGGGTCTCTGGATGGTGGGCGGCGAGCTGGGCTATATGATCGGCCCGATTATAGCGGTCACCGTGATTCGATTCACGGGGCTGAATGGAGTGGCTTGGCTGATGCTGTTTGGCCTCATCGCTTCGGTGATCTTGTCCCTGCGCCTGCGCAACCTGCCCGCGCAGCCGTCCAACCTCGCACGCCCGTTACCTTGGCGTGAAGCGCTGCGCGCGATGAGCGGCATAATGAAGCTGCTGGCTGGCATCGTCATCCTGCGCGCCTTTATCATCGCCGCATTGGTGACCTATCTGCCCACTTTCCTGACACGCGAAGGCACCGACTTGTGGCTGGCAGGGACGTCTTTGTCCATCTTTCAGATGGGCAGCATCGCCGGCGCGTGGCTGGGTGGCCCGTCGAGCGATCGTTGGGGACGGCATACAGTTTTGTGGATCTCTCTGACCGCCACAGCGGTGCTGATGGCGCTCTTTTTGATCACGACGCAGGGAGCGCGCTTGGTGTGCCTCCTGCTGCTGGGGGTCAGCGTGGCAGGCACCTTTCCCGTGCTGCTCGCGCTGGCGCAGGAGGCGTTGCCCAGCAATCGCGCACTGGCCAACGGCATCTATATGGCCATCACCTTCGCTATGGAGTCGATCGCTGTTATCTCTATAGGGGTCGTGGGCGATTGGGTGGGACTGCGCATCGCCTACATCGCCATTGTGGCAGCGCCCTTGTTGTGCCTGCCGCTGGTGGCGCAGCTGCCCTCCGAAAAGCGCCGCGTATGAACGATACGCTGTAGAGAAGATCGGACTACAAAACGGTGGAAAGGACGTGAGAGGCGTGAAATTCCCCTCTGAGAGCGCTGCTCATAGGCCGATAACCGGTCGCCTGCCGCGCGCGTCCTCCGCCTCCGGCTTTTTATAGACCACAGCTTCCATTCACCCCTCAACAATGAAAATGGGCCAAAGATGTGGGAATGACACCCGATATGCTCGATCACTCGGGCTGAACGGATGTTCGCAATGCACCACTAAAGCAAAAACACTTTTTCAGCGGACTTTTTCAACACTCTCCGGTGGTGCGGTTGTCAATCCGATCACTTTGTCTTATGATGCATTTACCTGCGTCTGACGCACGTGAGTGGCAGCGGAGTGTGGTGGCCTTAGAGGCTCCGCGATGCCTGAACGGTGCGCCGATGCCGTTGATTAGAACTTGTATTCTAAAATCATCCTAACATCAACCGACGTCTTTGTCAAATATGCCGAACATTATTATCCGGCATATCTGACATAAAGGGGGACGACGCAAGGCAATGACTCAACAACGGCTGGTGGAATGGATCGAGGCGGAGCGCAAGCGGCGGGGTTGGAGCCTGCGTCGCCTGGCGCGCGAGGCGGGATTGACGCCGGCGCAGATCTCTGAGGTGCTCAGCGGCCACTCACGGCCGGGCATCCGCTTCTATCTGGGGATGTGGCGTGCGCTGCACGTCTCGGTGGACTACCTGTTGCAGCTGGCGGGGGAGTTGCCGCCGGGGCCGGACGAAAATCCCACCCTGCAGGAACTCATCCAGCTGGCGCGGCGTCTGCCGGCGGAGGTGCAGGCGGAGGTGTATCGCTATTGCGTATGGCGTTCTCAAGAGGCAGGCGCAATAGACGTGCCAAGCCGCGCGGCACCTGACCGCGCCGAAAGCGCCACCACAGCCTGAGCGCCCACCACAACGCACGCAGTCCATCCACCGGGCTGGGCCTCTTTTCCAGCCGGGGTAGCACGGTGACGAGCCCATCGGGGCAACGTCTCTGGAATGACATCGACCCCTCCTAGGCGGCATGCGTTGCCGTGTGCGGCACAGCGTAGCACAAATGTTCTAATGCGTCAAATCGATGTGCGCCGGCGGCAGATGGACAGCCCGTCCGGACTCAGGACGCGACCCTTGGCTTCCGCCCCGCGGCTGGAAACCCCGCGTCCGAATAGGCGGGACGCCCTCCGGGGCATTAGAGGAGGGAAGCCTCTGAATCCCCGTGGAGGGCGAATAATCATTCGCCCGACACGTTGCAGGCGAGAGGATGTGCCCCCACCCCCTTGCCTCTCTCCCTTACTGTAAGGGAGGGGCGGAGTCTTCCGCGGGTAGTTTTTTCATTCAACCCGGCAGCGCGCATCTGCCACCGGAGGCCGGCGGGCTAGTGGCTCGGATACGCCGTTGCCATGCTTCCTCCATGCTTCCTATTCCTTCCAACCGAAATGTACCCTATGCCATATAGCCGTTTGGCGCTCGGCGCTGGTCGCACTATAATGCCCATATAGGGTCACTGCGGTGGGTTCTCGCCCAAGACCATGCCTGGGTGTT
>JANXAX010000153.1 GCA_025062175.1 Anaerolineae bacterium
AACTTGGCGACCGGGGAGCGCACTTGGCCATGCTCGTCCAGCGCCAACGTCACCAGTCCCTGGGCACCAAACGTGCGCACAAACTCGGTCAGCTCATCCACCTGCTTGCGGCTATAGCTGGCTGCGCCTGGTACCCTCAGCCCTTTGACGATGCCTCCTGTGGCAAGCGCCTCGGAAAAGATGCGAAACGCACATCCAGCCACCAAGTCCGAGATCTCCACCAGCTCCATCCCGAAGCGCAGGTCAGGGCTGTCTGTGCCGAAGCGGCGCATGGCCTCGGCATAGCTCAGTCGTGGGAAGGGCTTGAAAAGCAACCGGCGGTCGCTGATCTGCTCGATTACAGCGGTGTAAAGACGTTCGACCACATCCATAACATCTTCGCGGTCAACAAAGCTCATCTCGATGTCCAGCTGGGTGAATTCCGGTTGGCGGTCACCGCGTTGATCTTCGTCTCGGAAGCAGCGGGCGATCTGGAAGTAACGTTCGAAGCCAGCCACCATAAGTAGTTGTTTGAGCTGTTGGGGGCTTTGTGGCAGAGCATAAAATTTGCCGGGATGCAAACGGCTGGGCACCAAGTAGTCCCGCGCCCCTTCGGGGGTGCTTTTGAACAGGATTGGGGTTTCGATCTCGATAAATCCTTCATCGCATAAAAAGTCGCGGATAAATTTCACGACGCGGTGGCGCAAGATGATGTTGCGCTGCATACGCTGGCGACGGAGGTCCAGGTAGCGGTAACGCAGGCGTAGCGCTTCATCCACAGGCGCATCCTCATTGATGTAAAACGGAGGTGTCTTAGCCGTGTTGAGCACGGTGAGCTCATGCGCGGCTACCTCCACTTCGCCAGTGGGTAGGTCGGGATTTTCCATCCCGGGTGGTCGACGGCATACCGTTCCCCTGACCTGAACGACATACTCCAACCGCAAGGTTTCGGCGATTGCATGGGCCTCGGCCGAGTTGTCCGGATTGAACACCACCTGCGCGATCCCCCAACGGTCGCGCAGATCGATAAAGATCAGCTTCCCGTGGTCACGACGGCGATGCACCCAACCCGCCAATGTGACCATCTGGCCGACATGATCGACACGCAACTCACCACAGGTGTGCGATTTGAGCGGCACGTCACCCCTCCCTACCGGTGTTGATTGTTTCGCTGGGAAGTTCACACATACACAAGGGACGCAGAGATTGGTCTTGCTCTCTGCGTCCTTTGCCATCGGCACTTCGTTAGTATCGGGCAAAAGGTTATGTGCGCACTTGGCCGCTGCCGAAGACCACCCTCTTCTATGTAGTGAGCTCACGTCGCCCCATTGGCCCGCGCGCATGCAACCGCTGTGTGCTAATCGCAACCTCTGCACCCAACCCAAACTGGCCTCCGTCGGTGAAACGCGTGCTAGCGTTCACGTATACGGCGGCCGAATCCACCTCATTGACGAACCGCATAGCGGCGCTGTAATCCTCGGTGAGGATGGCATCTGAGTGATGGGTGCTGTGGGTGTGGATGTGTTCGAGTGCTTCATCCAGTCCGTCGACCACCTTGACCGCCAGCACGAGGGAGAGAAACTCAGTGTCAAAGTCGGTCGGGCTGGCCGGCCGTACTGCCGGATGGCCTTCTAGCACAGCCAGCGCGCGCGGTTCACAACGCAGCTCCACTTGCGCTGTCGCGAGCATATCGGCGACCCGAGGCAAGAACGTCGTCGCGATATCCTGGTGGACCAGCAATGTATCCAGTGCGTTGCACACGGTCGGCCGTTGCGTCTTGGCATTGTAGATAATCGGCAATGCCTTGTTCAAATCGGCGGTCTTGTCCACGTAAATGTGGCAGATGCCCACCCCGCCTGTGATCACGGGGACAGTGGCATTCTGACGGGCGAATTCGTGCAGGCTTGCCCCTCCGCGGGGGATGATCATGTCGATATACTGATGCGCGCGCAGCATCTCCAACACAAGCGCTCGATCTTGCGATTCAATCATCTGTACCGCGCCTTCTGGGACACGATGGGCACGACATGCCTCCACGATGACATGGGTGAGCGCCGCGTTGGTACGGGCTGCTTCCTTGCCACCGCGCAAAATCACCGCATTGCCCGACTTGAGACACAAGACCGATACATCTACTGTGACATTCGGGCGCGACTCATAGATGACACCGATCACCCCGATCGGCACACGGCGTTTGGCAATCTGTAAACCGTTGGGCAGCGTTGCCCCGTCGAACATCTCTCCTACTGGGTCGGGCAGCGCGACTACCGCGAGCACATCTTGTGCTATCGCCTGCAGACGCTGCGGCGTGATGAGCAGGCGATCGATCATCGCCTCACTCAAACCGGCGGCGCGGCCGGCCTCCACATCACGTGCGTTTGCTTCCAGGATGGCGGCTTGACGGGCTATAAGCTGTTCAGCAATGCCCCGCAATGCACGGTTCTTAGTCTCCGTATCCAGTACTGCGAGCTGACGTGCCGCACGCCGTGCCACTTCACCCTTTTGTTTGATCTCGTCTGACATCTTGTTCTCCGCTGTGTTCACATTCGATCTTACTAGAGAGTCTCAATCTTTCTTCTCTCAAGAGTGCGGTGCAAAGTGCAAAGATCGGCGCGCTGCTGGCACTCATATCGTCGTGCCACTGGGGACCTCGAGCTGCACGAAGTCCTCTTCGCTGCGTCCGGGATGCACCATCACATTGCGCCCCAAACGTGCACCAGTGGGAATGCGCGCCTGTTCGCCCACCACGGTGATACCAGTGTTGAGCCAGTCCGGCTGGGTGATATTGGGTGTGTTATCATCGCCATAGCCCACGATGGCACCCGGTCCAACCACCACACGGCTGTCGAGGATGCACTTATCCACGATTGCCCCTGGTCCAACCCAGGTGTCGTTGAAGATCACAGAACGCCTCACCACGGCGCCCGGTGCTACGTAGACTCCCGGTGAGAGCACCGATTCTTCCACTCTGCCTCGCACGATACACCCGTTGGAGATGAGGCTGGTCACGACATGCCCTTGGGGACCGATCTTGCTGGCCGGTCGCTCCTGATCGCGTGTATGGATGACCCAATCCTGGTCATACAGGTTCAGCGGGGGCACTGGCTGCGCCATCTGCAAATTCGTCTCCCAGTACGCGTGGATAGTGCCCACATCCACCCAATAGCCCTCGAAGGGATATGCGTAAACACGCGCCTCCTGAACCAACCGCGGAATGACGTGGTTGCCGAAATCCAAGTCTGGGATTTCAGCGTGGAGCTTCTCCAGGCTGCGCACCAGCACATCGGTGTTGAAAACGTAGATGCCCATCGACGCCAGCGTGCCCTTGTCACGATTGGGTGGCTTTTCGGTAAACTCGATGACGCGCATCTCCGCATCTACCGTCATAATGCCAAAACGGTGTGTCTCCTCCAGGGGCACCGTGCGCACAGCGACGGTCAAGTCGGCATGCTGCCGCTCATGGAACGCCAACATCGGGCGATAATCCATTTTATAGACGTGGTCACCGGAGAGGATCAGCACGGTGTCAGCACGCTTTTCCAACACAAAGTCCAGATTGCGATAGACGGCATCGGCAGTGCCGCGGTACCAATCACCTGCCTGGCGTCCCAAATAGGGCTGGCGGAGCTGGATTCCGCCGCGATGTCGGTCGAGATCCCACGGTTTGCCGATGCCGATGTGCTCGTTTAACGAGTGCGGCTGATATTGGGTGAGCACAGCGATATCATAGATGCCAGAGTTGACACAGTTGGAAAGGGTGAAATCGATGATACGAAACTTGCCGGCGAATGGCATGGCCGGCTTGGCGCGATATTCACATAAGACGGAGAGACGTGTGCCGGCACCGCCGGCCATCAGAAGTGCCACGACCCGCATAAGCGTCCCTCTGCTCGTGCGATGAGTGAGATGATGCGAAGTGTACCGCAAAAGGACAATGGATGCAAAGCCTCTTTAACAGAGAGGGCTGAAAAATGTTTAGTTGCCCGCTTTATTTATCTTTCTAAAAACCTGGGCGACCAGGGGTCTTTCTCAACACCCTCCCTGAGCGTATGGTAGCCGCCGAGGCCATGCGGAGCTCAAGTTAGTGCCAAATGGGCAGATGTACCCTAGCTGAGCACCTCATTCAGCACGTTTAAAGGGGCTTAACTTGTTTCATAGTCTGCTTATCAACCCTTAACCCGATCATTACACGAAGTTAAAACACCGTTAGCTGCGCGAATTATCCATGGGTAATGGCAGAATTACCTGCCGATTGAACGTGGTGCGAAGGATAACGCCGTGTTGACCGCCCCAATCAAATTGAGAACTATTAGAAAGAAAGTAGGAGGGAGATATGTCACGAGAACTTTGGTTTAGTCGTCTGGCTGTCGCTGTTGTGGCGGCCACTCTACTGGTCACAGCCGTCGTTGCACCACAAACCGTGATGGCCGGTGAACCCGCCCAGTTCAGCGGCGTGGTGTTCGAGGACACGAACCGGAACCTGACGCGCGATGCCGGGGAACCGGGAGTCGCTGGCGTGCGGGTGTCCAACGGCAAGGAAGTTGTCCAGACCGATGCGGAGGGCAAATACACATTGCCGCGCTACGATGAGATGATCGTCTTCGTCACCAAGCCCGCCGACTATGCGGTGCCGGTCAACGAGTATAATGTGCCGCAGTTCTTCTACGTGCACCGCCCGAAAGGCTCCCCAGATGCCATCAAGGAGTATGCGGGCATCGCGCCGACTGGTGAGCTTCCGGCTTCCGTGGACTTTCCGCTCTTTAAGGCGGAAGCTACGAACAACTTCAAGGCGATCGTTATGGGCGACACCCAGGTGACCGATCACATCGAGATCGGCTATCTGCGCGACGGGGCGATCGCCGAGCTGCTCAACACCGATGCCGCCTTCGCTCTGGCAATGGGTGATAATGTCAACGATGTACTGTCCCTGTACGATCGCTACCTGGCGGTGATGAGCCAAACGGGCGTGCCCACCTATTATGTGCCTGGCAATCACGACGGCAACTTCGACGCGCCCGAGGAGAAGTATTTCTTCGAGACCTTCAGCCGCTACTTCGGCCCGTCCTACTACTCGTTCGACTACGGCCAGGTACACTTCGTGGTGCTCGATACGGTATTCTATGAGGGTAACAAGAATTACCACGGTGAGATCGATGAGCGCCAGATGGAATGGCTGAAGAACGATCTGTCCTTCGTACCCCAAGACTCCTTGATCGTGCTCAGTATGCACATCCCGTTGCTCTCGTGGATCGATCGAGATAAGGTGGCCAAGCACGGGGTGGCGAATCGGGATGCGGTGTACCAGCTGGTTCAAGGTCGCAACGTGATCGCTCTGGCAGGCCATACGCACACGGTGGAAAACCTCCTACCGGGCGAGGAGGCGGAAGGCTGGGGTGCCCCCATCCAGATCCACCAGATCCTCGTCGGTGCGGTTTGTGGCTCCTGGTGGACCGGTGATCGGGATGAGCGCGGTCTGCCGCTGAGTTATCAGCGGGATGGAGCGCCGCCTGGCTACATGATCTTCGAGTTCAACGGCAACAAGTTCGCCACGCAGTATAAGGCCATCGGCAAGCCCCTGGCGCAGCAGATGAACATCTCCTTCACCAGTCGACGGGGTCAATATCTACCCACCGGTGTGCTCTCCGACCTCCCCGCCAATATCATCACCACCGCGGAACTGGACAGCACCGATATCGTCGCCAATATCTGGAACGGCAGTGCGGAATCGAAGGTCGAGTGCCAGATAGATGATCGTGCACCGGTGGCAGCTACTAAGAACAACTTCATTGCGGACCCCTATGCCCTCCGGCTGCAGCTTGAACTGGAAGATTGGCTGCATACCACCTCATCCACCCACATCTGGACGTGCCCGCTGCCGACCGATCTTGAGACCGGTGTGCATCATGTCACGGTAACCACCACCGATCGCTACGGTCACACCTACCAGGGCGTCAAGATGTTTGAGGTGTGGGCCACTCACTAAGTTCTATATCAAGGGCCACGGCGTTACCTCAGCACTCAGCGCGGGCGGGTGATTTCTCCCGCCCGCTTTCTGCACTTTACAACTGGGACACTCCCAGCGAGGGTGACAAAGCGCTTTGTAGATGAGCACAGTTAACTGGGATGCACGCGGCATGGGATGACGGTTTGAGGTAGGCTATCTGGTAGCAGGTCAACCCCGTCTTGGCGATGTCGGATGATCTCCTGTGCAATCTACGCGAAAGGGAACACAGCCGATGGAGAGTGTGCGCCTGGTTCGTGATGGGTTTTTTAAACGTTTATTATGTTTATTCACTATTGCAAAATTGAGCTATTGCA
>JANXAX010000154.1 GCA_025062175.1 Anaerolineae bacterium
CGACCAGATCAAACAGATTGTGGACTTGGAAATCAACAAGATCCGTAAGCGGCTTGAGGACAAGCGCATGGATCTGGTGATGACCGAGGCAGCGCGCGAGTACCTGGCGGAGAAAGGTTATGATCCGCACTTTGGTGCACGGCCGTTGCGACGCGTCATCCAGAACGAGGTGGAGGATGTGTTGAGTGAAGGCCTGCTCAGTGGCCAGTTCCGCCCCGGCGACACGGTGCAAGTGGACGCCCGCGAGGGCAAGATCGTGATGGAAACTATCGCGCGCCAGGAGGTCGCTGAGGACACGCCGCAAGCGGAGATCATATCCTAAGTCGTTCCGAGGAGGGAATCGCGACTGGAAGCTAACGAACTTGCCCATATCATTGTCGACGCGGCTGCGGAGAAGCAGGCGTCGGACATTGTGTTGCTTGATCTGAGAAAAATCACCCTCATTGCAGACTATTTCATTGTCTGCAGCGGGCAAACCTTACGCCAAATCAAATCCATCACCGAAGGGGTGCTCGAGTCGATCCGCGATTATGGCATCCGCCCGCTCGCCGTGGAAGGCGAGTCCGACTCGGGTTGGGTGCTGGTCGATTTCGGTTCGGTGATCGTGCACATTTTCTCGCCGGAGCTGCGCGCCTATTATGCCCTGGAGGAGCTGTGGCGCGACGCGCCGGTGGTGGTGCATATGCAATGAGCGGTCACCTGTCAAGCGTTGGCACAAGTTGGCGCGCCCGGGTACAGGCGCGTGTGGTCCGTGCCCACTCTGTGGAGTTCTCCTGGTTCGGTAACGCTCATGTCCGTTGAGCATTCGTCTTGGTCGGGCAGCATTTCGACAGGATTTCGATGGAGGAGCCTCTATGGCGATCAAGGTGGGTTGTTTCGCGCTCATCGACCCCTTTTCTACTCTGGACCATCAGCTGAGCCGCATCAAGGGGTGGGGATTCCGATATGCGGATGTCACCGATAACTGTGATGGGGCGTCTTTGGGGGTGGCGTATGGCTTCGCCGCAGTGGCGAGCCTGGACGCCAATCCCTTTGACATCAAGCGGTTGTTTGACAAGCACGGCCTCACGATCACCAGCTATTGCGCCCATGCCAACCTACTCGATCCCACGGCGCCCTGGCGCTACGGCACCGCACAAATCATCAAAGCGGTGCGCGCCGCGGCGGCTCTGGGCGTCCGTCACGTGATCACCAGCGAGGGCGACCCGCAAACCGACTTCGGGCGCAGTCTGAGCGAGACGGAGGCTTTGTTCTGCATTCGTGAGAAGCTGTATGAGCCGTTGCGCGTGGCAGCCGACCATGGGGTCAAAATCTTGTTAGAGCCTCACGGCCGCTACACCGATTCGATCGACTGGATGGAGAAGATTCTCGAGGTCTGCAACAGCGACGCTCTGGGTGTCAACATGGACACAGGCAATGCGTGGCTAGGTGGCACGGACCCAGTGGAAATGGTGCGGCGGCTGGGGAGTAAGATTGAACATGTGCATTGGAAGGACATGCCAGCGGAGATGGAGGCGAAGCGCGGCACGCTGCACGGCACTGGCATGGCAGTGATCCCGCTAGGCAGCGGTGTGGTAGACGTCAAGGGCGTGTTCCAGGAGCTGGTTAAGATCGGCTTCGACGGTTACACCACGCTGGAAGTCGCCGGTGATGAGGCAGTGCGGCAGAGCTATGCCTATCTGAAGTCACTAGGGGCAGAATAAGCTGAGGGTGCGTAGCGGAGTGCTCTGCCCTGATGCGCGCGGCGGCGTGGACAACCGTGGAGTGATAGTAGCACGCCCTGCATCCTCATCTGAGCTCTGCTTCTGTCCCATAGCCATAGAGAGGAACCCCTCGGAGTGCTCGCTACGCACGTGGGACAAACTACGGAGTCGTACTGCACGGCCAAAACGATCGAGCCACGCACTCTTCATGGCGATCTGTGTAGGGATGTCCCTTGCTTTCGCGGCTGTCTTGGCCCTTCCAGCTCAGGCAACTCATTGGCACTTAAACTCATTGGCACTTTGTGATGACTCAGCATCCCACATGGCGCATCAACGCCACCGCAATGGTCACCGTGTCGGTGACTAATGCTTCAGACGTTGTCAATGGGAATACCTCGAACATCCAAGCGTTGATTGACAACCCTGGACCAGGAGGAACAGGTTCTGAAGCGCAGGGCAGACCAGGTATTTGTGGCACAGTTGGACGGAAATGATCTAAACAACAATGTGCCGCAGGTCATCAAGGACGATGTCTTGGGTACGGTTGGAAATAAGGTGAAGTTTATGCCTCGACAGTTGCACTTGCCGGTAGTAATGAGAATGAGAATGTTGCCCAACCTCTCGCTGCAGTCAAAGCACTGTCGGCGGCGAAGTAATGCGACAAAGCTGCGTGTACCTGAGGCTGCTGGGAGCAGAATAGCACTATCTGCGTTCCAATGAGCCACCGATTGCCCCGGCACCATTCTGTAGTTGTGCCGAGTAAGGGGGGTTGAACGATGCAATTCACCAGCAATGAGCTCTATCTGCTGCTCAACACTCGTCCGCCGGGGCGCGTGTTGTGGCTGAGCGGCGCCGACTTGCAGGATGCCTATCTGAGCCGGGCTGACCTCTCCGGCGCCGACCTGAGTCGCGCTGATTTGCGCCGTGCCAACCTGAGCGGCGCCAACCTCAGCGCAGCCAACTTGAGCGGCGCCGATCTGAGCGCTGCTGACCTGCGGGGTGCCTGTCTGGAAGGCGCGACGGCGCGGGGCACCCGGTTATATCAGGCGAAGCTCTACGAAGCACGCCTGCACCACGCCGACTTACATGAATCAGACTTGAGCGAGGCTGACCTGCGTCGCGCTGACCTGCGTGGCGCCGACCTAAGCGGTGCGCACCTCGCCGGAGCGCGGTTGAGCCATGCTATGTTGGCTCACAGTAACCTCAACTTAGCCACGCTGACGGGAACCGACCTGAGCGACGCCCAACTCGATGGCGCCACCCTGCGCGGTGCCAACCTCAGCCAGGCACGCCTAGTGCGTGCCAACCTACATGGATGTGACCTCAGCGGGGCTGATCTGCACAGTGCCGATTTGCAGGGCGCCAACCTACAGGGAGCTAACCTGGCCGAGACGCAGCTGGCGAATGCTAACCTGGAAGGTGCCCTTCTACCTGACGATTCTGTGAGAAGCTAGCGGCATCACAGATTGCGAATTCACATCCCGCTTCCTTAAAATCCTTCCACGAAAACATCCCCACTTGCTCTCGTATGCGACGGGCTTGGCTCATCTATGCCGTGGTCGCGTATCCGAACTGTCATTACAGGCAAGACTTGAGGTAAATATCTATCGCCCCGGGTCGTGCAACATACGATGCATCAGGCGCAGGACGCGCTCCAGCTCGGCCTGCCAGACGCTCGTATCGGGGTGCAGCGGCAGCCAAATCTGACGGCGCGAGACGCGCACCGCACCACCCACATAGCGCTGCAACGCTTCGCGGTTGAGGTGCTCCAGTCCTTCGGCTCTGACGAGGATCTGGCCCGCTTCCACACCGATGGATTGTACGTTGGACTCGAGCGCCAGCACCTTGAGGCGCAGCTGGTAGAGCAGGTTGCACACTGGCGGTGGCAGCTCGCCGAAGCGGTCGCGCAGCTCCTGCGCCATCGCCTCCACATCGGCCAGGCTTAGCATGCCCGCCATGCGCCGGTAGAGGTGCAGACGCAGCGTGGCATCCGGGACATAGTCCTCCGGCAAATACGCCTGCAGCGGCAAGCTGATCTGGACGCCCTCCTGTAGCGGTTCTAAATAGGCGAGTGTATCCTCCTCCGGTTGTGGCAGTTGGCGTCCGTTGCGCAGTTGGCGCACTGCCTGCGCCAGCAGGCGCGTGTAGAGGTCAAAGCCCACTGCAGCGATGTGCCCATGCTGTCGGTCGCCGAGGATCTCGCCGGCGCCGCGCATTTCCAGGTCACGCATCGCAATGCGCAGTCCGGCGCCCAGGTCGCTCGCCTCAGCAATCGCTTCCAAGCGTTTGCGCGCTGCCTCGCCGATCTCCATGTTGCGCGGAGTCAGCAGATAGGCATACGCACGCACGGCGCCCCGTCCCACTCGCCCGCGCAGCTGGTAGAGCTGCGCCAGCCCGAACTGATGGGCTTGATTGATGATAATGGTGTTGACGTTGGGGATGTCCAAACCACTTTCGATGATCGAAGTGCACACTAGGACGTCGTACTTGCGCGCCACAAAATCGACCATGACTCGCTCCAGCTGACTCTCCGGCATCTGCCCATGGGCGATCGCGATGCGCGCTTCGGGTACCAGCTTCTGCAGACGCTGAGCAATCTGTTCGATGCCCATCACTCGGTTGTGCACGAAGTAAACCTGTCCGCCGCGATTGAGCTCACGCAGGATAGCCGTGCGGATCAGGGTTTCGTCATATGGGCAGATGGTGGTCTTGATAGGCAACCGTTCCGCCGGCGGCGTGTTGATGGTGCTCATATCCCGCACGCCGCTGAGCGACATATAAAGTGTGCGCGGGATAGGTGTAGCCGTCAGCGTCAGGACGTCCACTTCGGTGCGCATCTTCTTCAGGCGCTCTTTGTGGCTGACGCCGAAACGTTGTTCCTCATCGATGATGAGCAGCCCAAGTGACTTGAAGCGCACATCCTTCTGGAGCAGGCGGTGGGTTCCGATGACAATATCCACCTTGCCCTCGCGCAGGCGCTGCAGGATGTCCTCTTGCTCCTTGCGCGAACGAAAGCGCGAAAGCATCTCCACCACGACCGGATATGGTGCTAGGCGCTCGCTGAAGGTTTGGTAGTGTTGTTGCGCTAACACCGTGGTCGGAACCAATAGGGCCACCTGCTTGCCGGCCATCACCGCCTTAAAGGCGGCGCGCAACGCTACCTCGGTTTTACCGTAGCCGACGTCGCCGCAGATCAGACGATCCATCGGCTTGGGCTTCTCCATATCGCGTTTCACCTGGTTGATCGCGCGCAGCTGATCTTCCGTCTCGACATAGGGAAAGGCAGCTTCGAGCTCCTGTTGCCAGGGCGTATCTGGGGCGAAGGCGAATCCCGGTGTGATCTCGCGCGCGGCATAGAGCTCCAGCAGCTCGCGGGCGATCTCTTCCACCGCATGCTGGGCGCGTCGTTTCACCACACTCCAGTCTGCAGTGCCCAAGCGGTGAATCACCGGTGGCTTATCATCCACGCTGACGTAGCGAGATAAACGATCCGCTTGATGTACCGGCACGTACAGGCGGTCGTTGGCGGCGTAATCCACTTGGAGATATTCGTTTTCCACGCCGTCCAGGTTGAGCTTCACCAACCCACGGAAGATACCAATCCCGTGTTCTACGTGGACAACATAGTCACCTGGCTGAAAGTCGAAGAAAAAAGTCTCCGGCGTCACAGTACGTCGCACAAAGGGAGTGCGTCGCCGGGGTTCTGGCTTGTAATGACCGAAAATCTCGGCATCGGTGAGCAGCAATATGTGGGTTGGCACGTCGCCAACTTTGTGCCGCTCCGCCGGCAGCGTGAGAGACCCGGATTGATCGAGCTCCCAGCCCTCGGCAAGAGACCCTTGGATCAACGTAATACCGGCGCGAAGCACCTCGCGCTTCTGCGGAACAATGGTCTCAACACCCTCAACCGCTAGGGCGACCGCCTCGCTCAGTTCCTCTGGGCTGGGCAACGATGCGCCGGTTTGAAATGCCAGCTGGCGGTCCGCGAGAATCTCGCCCAGGCGCGCCGCCTGACGGCTCACCAGCACGATGCGCGCACCAGTGCGCGTCCGCGCATGCAGGTCATCAGCCAGGCGTTTGACCTGCCCGCTATAGACCGGAGCCGGGGTGAAAAGTGTTTCCAGCAGCGGGACAGCTGTCGCTATGTCCTTCGAGGTTTGCGTAGGCGTTTCCCATCCTTCGCGGCTGAGGATGAGATGGGGACGCGCTGCTACAAGGCTGCGAATTTCCTGAGGAGTGAAATAAGGTCGTGGCAGACCAGAAGGCAACTCGCCGTGACACGTCAGTTCCTGGACCAGCTCTTGGGCTTGGGCATCCAGCTCGTCCATAACTGTGCTCAGCTCGAGTGGATCCTCGACGACCAGCAATCCGTCCGGCGGCAGATAATCGAGCGGACTGGCTGGCGTCTCATAAAAGAAGGGCAAATAGAACTCGATACCCTGGAACCGTTCGGCGCGTTCTAGGTACTCAAAATCTTGCTCGAAGCTTTCACGCGCATTCGGGTGGCAGTTCGCAAGGTTGATCTGCCGGAGTGCTTCGCGTGCCTCTGGACCGTGTCGTGCCAA
>JANXAX010000155.1 GCA_025062175.1 Anaerolineae bacterium
GGAGAAGGCCAAGAAGAAAGAAAAAAAGCGCGAGGCGTGGCTGCTCGGGCGCCGCGAGATGGAGCTGTGACCATGTACGTGCTCATCACCAATGATGACGGCATCGATTCACCCGCTTTGATGCCCCTCAAACGCGCCATCGATGCCATTGCCGAGACGATCGTCTTTGCGCCGGATCACAACTGGTCGGCTTCGGGCCATCCCAAGACGATGCACAAGCCTTTGCGCGCCGACCCGGTGGTGTTGGCGGATGGCTCGCAGGGCTACGCCTGCAGCGGCGCCCCATCGGACTGTGTGGCGCTTGCCTGGCTGGGTGTGAGCGCACGCAAGCCTGATCTGGTCGTCTCGGGCATCAATCTGGGTGCGAACCTCGGCTACGACATCTTCTATTCGGGCACCGTGGCGGCGGCGGTGGAAGGGGTGGTGAACGGCATCCCGGGCATCGCCCTGTCCGCGGCCGCAGGCCAGAGTAACTTTGAAGGCCCGGCGCGTTTTGCCGCTCGACTGGTGCAAATCGTCGCGCAGCGCGGCTTGCCCAGCGATATGTTCCTCAACGTCAACTTCCCTGCCATCCCTTGGGAAGAGGTCAAAGGGGTGGTCATCACGCGCCTGGGGCGACGCGTGTATCGCGATGAGCTGATCTCGCGCCTGGATCCACGCGGCCGGCCGTACTACTGGATCGGCGGCGAACCGCCAGGGGGCGTGCCCGACCACGGCACCGATATCTGGGCGGTCGCCAACGGCTACATCTCCATCACCCCGGTACACCTGGACATGACCGCTTATCACTTCCAGGAGGAGCTGCGCCGCTGGAACATCAGCCCGGACGAGATGTGACTGGGATGAATCCAAACACTCACGCTCTCCTCGGTGAATTTCTCGACCAGATCTACCCCCATTCATGTGAGCAGATGGACGAGCTGCCGGATGGCGCAGTTGCGCTAACGGTCACCTCGCCGCCCTACTGGAACGCGATCGACTACGACATCCACGCTGCGGATAAGCGCGCCTATTTCCGCACACGTCAATACGCCATCGGCTACCAAGACTATACCGACTATCTGGACTGGCTGGCGCGCATTTTCGGCGGCGAGGTGTGGCGCGTCACCCGGCCGGGCGGCTACTGCGCGGTGGTGATCGGCACCGTGTTGCTGGCGGGCAGGTATTACCCCGTGCCGTTCGACCTGGTAGCACGGCTGACCCAGTTGGGTTGGGAATTTCACCAGGATATCATCTGGCACAAATGCACCGCCGGCATCAAGCGCGCCGGCGTGACCATCCAGAAGCCCTATCCCGGCTATTATTACCCCAACATCATGAACGAGTACATCCTGGTTTTCCGCAAACCCGGCCCGCCGATCTACCGGGCGCGCAGCGAGGCGGAGAAGCGGTCGGCCGCCTATCCCATCAACCGCGTGTTCACCATGGACATCGCCAACAACATCTGGCACATCGCACCCGTGCCGCCGGACCACCTGGACCACCCCTGCCCCTTCCCCGAGGAGATCCCCTATCGCCTGATCCAGATGTACTCCTATCCGGGCGACCTGGTGTTGGATCCATTCCTCGGCTCGGGGCAGACGACCAAGGTGGCGAAGCACCTGGACCGGCACTTCGTGGGCTACGAGATTATTGAGAAGTACGTGCTCTTAGCGCGCCAACGCCTGACAGAACCGCTCGCAGTGCGTCCCGAACAGTTGGTGGCGGTGTTCGCTAAGGTGGGGTTGCACGAACCCGCCGGCAATGGCGACGGTCGTCGTGCCACCCGTTTCGGGCGTCGGTGCCATCGTTGAGCGCGCGAGCAAGCGGGCGCACTCTCTCAGGGGATCGGACTTGCCAGACATCCTCCTGCCATGGTAGTTCAGGTTTTGTTATCATTCGGCAATCGCCCATGCTTTCCCTCATTCCCTTGACCGGCATTCCCATCGTCCAGCCAGGCGATGATCTGGGGCAGCTGATCGTCCAGGCACTGGCGCGCACCGACGGTGGCATCACCCTGCATGACGAGGACATCCTCGTGGTCACGCAAAAGGTGGTGTCGCGCGCCGAGGGGCGTTTCGTGGCGCTGCGCAGCGTGCAACCTTCTCCGCAGGCATGCGAACTTGCCGCGCGCACCGGCAAGGATGCGCGCCTGGTCGAAGTAATGCTGTGGGACACCGCCGAAGTGGTGCGCGTGGCGCCGCGGGTGATCCTCGTGCGCCACCGGCTGGGATTCGTATGTGCCAATGCCGGTGTGGACGCTTCAAACGTGGCTGAGCCGGAGGCCGAGATGGTGTTGCGCCTGCCCGCCGACCCTGACCGTTCGGCGCAGCAGCTGCGCGCGCGTATCCGCGAGCTCACCGGCGCCGCGCCGGCCATAGTCATCAGCGATAGCCACGGCCGCCCGTGGCGCGAGGGCATCGTCGGCGTCGCCATCGGCATCGCCGGGTTGCAGCCGGTGCAGGACCTGCGCGGTGTGCCCGATTTGTTCGGCCGCCCGCTGCAGATCACCACGGTGGGCTTTGCCGACCAGATCGCCGCAGCCGCCAGCCTGGTCTCCGGCCAGGCACATGAAGGCCTGCCAGTGGTGCTGGTGCGCGGCCTGTCTTACCAGCGCGATGAAACAGCCAGCGCCCGTGCATTGCTGCGCCCACCCGAATCAGACCTGTTCCGCTGAGCAAACCCTGGGGCCCTGAATCATGCCTGATAGGCACGCACCCGCTCCATGCAGCGATTGGCCGTGTCAGCGTCCGGCACGTCCGTCACATTGTAGAAGACGCCGCCAACCAGCTGATGTGCCTCGAGCGCCGCGCAGAAGCGCGAATAGGTGACGCCGGCGATGATCAGCGGCATATCTCCCACCTGTTTGCGCACCTCGGGCAGGATGTCGAAGGCGAGCGGGTAGCCGCGGTCGTCGGCAAGCAGCAGGGCGCGCAACCCCTTGACCGTCGCGACCGCGGGCAACAGATGACGCCCATTGCCGTGAATGTGAATCACACCGCCGTCGAAGGTGTTCAGGATGCGTTCGACCGGCTCACGCCCCCATCTCTCAAAGTAATCCACCGAGGTCATATGAAAGGGGTCGACGCTCTCCGAAACAACCCGCCCGGGCAGCCATTGGGCGAAATTGCTGCATGTGCCGCCTTCGACCAGAGGGACGTGCTCGAAGAAGATGTTTTGCACCTTCACGTTGAGGTCAAAGGCATAATCGATCACGCGCCGGATCAGCTCGGGGCGCTCGATGAGGGCGATGTACGTCTCGGTGGCACCCCACAGCTCGAAGCCGAAGTTGAGCCCGTCGATCAGGATGAAGTGGCTGATGCCCCATTTGCCGTCTGCGACCTGCTTGAACACCTCAATCTGATGCACATAACGGCGCAGCCACGCGTTCGCCATATCGTGGGGATCGAAGGGCTGGAGACGGTCGAACGCGTCCCAATCCTTCAGGATGGGCTCGACCATCGAGGAAATCCAACCCATTTCGGGGTCACACAGGAAGCGCACCGTGCCACCCACCAACCCGCCATAGAGACCCTGGTCCATCTCGCTCAGGTAGCCACAAGGGATCGAGTCGTCGTGGACGCCCACCTTCTCGCGCAGGCGGGCATCCCAGTACCGCGCGCGCTCGTAGGGGTCGGGGTACTCGCAGAAGCCAGCGGGATAACGGCGCGCCATCTCTTGTTGAGCGGCACTGGGGATCGCCATAGCAGCCAACACAATCGACATATCGCGTTCGACGTAGAGGCGTTTGAGGCGTTCTAACACTAAGTAGCCGTCGGTGCAGTAGCCGAGCGGGAAGGTCATCGTGGCGCAAGCTCCTTTCGACACCGAAATGATTATGCCCCAAAGTATACCTTCGTATCAGGATGTCAGACAATTCTTGCCTGGCTTGATCCCCATCTTCGGGGCGAGGGTTGGAGCAAGAGCCAGTCGGCGGTTTCGCAGGAGAGCCCCATTTCGCGGCAAAAGGTCAGCCGTGTGCAAGTGTGTTTTTCTTGTTGGCAACCCCTTTCTCCGCTCCCAAACGTGTTGCAATTTGGCAAGAAGTATGCTATACTTACATTACGTAAACTATGAGGCGTGCTGAGATGGAGAGGCTCATCCGGTCTTTGACGGCGCAACAGCCCGCTGTGCGCTGGCAGGCGGCTGCGCGCCTTGCCGCGGTAGCACGTCGATGCCGCGATGCATTGACCGCTCTTGACAGAGCGCTTCGCGATGAGCACCCCTTCGTGCGATGGCATGCTGCAACCGCATTAGCGCGTGCCCGCAGTGCAGAAGCCAAGATGATCCTATATAGTGCCCTGAGCGCAAGCTCTCCACTGGTTCAAGCTGCGGCGCTAGATGGGCTGGCCCGGATGCGCGGAGTGGATGTGTCGCGCTTGCTCCACGCACTGGAAAATCATCATGCGTTGGTGCGCCAAAGCGCTGTTGAGGCGCTTATGCATCAGCGAGCGCGCGCTGCCATACCGCGCCTGATCGAGCTGCTGGATGATCCAGCGCCTGGGGTGCGCAAGGCTGCCGCCAGCGCTCTGGCACACCTGTGGGATGAGCATGCCATCCCACCGTTGATCAAGCGCCTTGAAGACGATTCCCCACTGGTGCGCCGTAGCGCTGTCTATGTCTTGGGCGCACGGCGTGTGCGCACGGCGTTGCCGGCTTTGGTCCACGCTCTGGACGACCCACAGCCCGAAGTGCGCTACACGGCTGCCTGGGCACTCGGCCGCATCGGAACGCCGGCCGTTGTCCCATACCTGGAGAACCGGCTCCGGGACTCCGCTCTGGATGGTATGGTAGCGGCCGAAGCGGCACGCGCGATCACGACCATCATGTGCCGTGGATGGCGGCGACTGGGGTGTTGGCTCAAACGGAGCTCGGTACCGCGCCCATTGGCAGAGGGGGTGCGATGAGCGTGCCAGGTGGCAGCTTATCAGGCTGGGTCGCGCAACAGTTGATGCGCCGGCGACTGGTGGCGCCTGCTATTGCATTCGTGTACGCCCATAAGCCCCTCGGCTTTGTGGGCGCTCAACTGCTGCTGCTCCTGCAACCGTTGCTGGACCTCTTGTTTCCGCGTCAGTGGCTCGAAGAAGGGGTCGCCTTGCTGGCCGATTGCGAAGGACTGGATGCGCTGATTCATCGGCTGGAGGCCTGCCAAGCCCACTCACCTACACCAGGCGGCATCACAGGCGGTGGTGAAGTGTGAACGAAACACAACGCATCCTGCTGGGATGGCTGCTCATCTTCATCGCATTACTGGTGGTCGGCAGGCAGCGCGCGGGCAGATGGCTGCCCGCTGAATGGCGGACCATCCTGGCCTTCGAGCGACTGCACGACGCGGTGCGGCGTGCTGTGGAACAGGGACGTGCCCTGCACATCACGTTGGGCAGAGGCGGTCTCTGGAGTGGGATGGCGATGGATAGCCTGGCCAGCGTGGAAGTGCTGATGCCGGTGACGAAACTCCTGAGCTGGACCGGTCAGATGCCGCTCGTGACCAGCGGGGACGCCACGTTGCATCTATTGGCTGAAGATCAGGTCCATCGCGTCAGACGCAGCCAGGCCATCGGGCTTTCGCAGGCAAAGCCGGATGTCCGTTGGCTGACGGCAACACCGGCCGTCTATGCCGCCGGTGTTATGGGGATACTGGCTCGGGAACCGGTGGAAGTCAATGTGATGGCCGGGTTCTTCGGTGCAGAGTATCTGCTGATGGGGGAAGCAGGTGTCCAAAGGGTGGGGACGCAGCTGGGTGGCGCCAGCGAACTCAGCACGCTACCCTTTGTAGTCGCCACCTCCCGGGCAGCCCTGCTAGGCGAAGAGCTGTACGCGGCAGGTGCGTATCTGGCCCATAAACCGTGGCATCTGGGCAGTTTGTGGGCTCAGGATGGGTTGCGTTGGCTCATCATGTTGGGGATCTTGGCTGGCGTGATCGTGAACACTTTGCTGTAGGGAGCGCGCTCGACGGTTCCTTTACGTAATCGCCCCTTTCCTAACGGAGGAGGTGCCCTTTGGCAAGTCGCCTGGTCTCGGTGCCGATAGCAATGGGGGTGGGGCTGCTGGTGCTGGCCAGCTATTTTGTCGCCGATGCCCAGCTGGACGCCGTGGTGGACCGACTGGTCTCCATCGCTTCCATAGTGGCTGCCTTCGCGCTGTTCTTGGGGCTGGTCAACCTGGCGCGTTTTCATCTGAATCGCTTACGCACCCACCCTTCGCAGCGCCTGTACAGCGCCGTCCTGCTGGGGGCATTAGCCGCCACGCTGACGCTGGGCTTGGTCGGC
>JANXAX010000156.1 GCA_025062175.1 Anaerolineae bacterium
GCAATCTGCCATGGTGCGCCCAAAGTGATAGCGACCACAACCACAACCAGTGCACCGAGGAAGGAAAGGATGATCCCCAAACGCGGCCGGTACTCGAAGCGAGTCAGGCCGTAGGCGGCGGCGGTGCCCAATAACAGAGCGAGGCTGGCGCTGGTCGGCGCCACCACTACAGTGTTGAAGTAGTTGCGCCGCGTGTCATTGGCCAGGTCACCCACCAGAATGTACTCCCAGGCGTGCAATGAGGGCTGAAAATCAACGAACGGCAGGTAGAAGGGCCCCATGTTGACGTCGATGGGCAGCTTAAACGAGGTGACCAGCAACCAGTAGAGCGGGAAGATCACCACGCCGGTCCAGATGATCAAGATCAGGTAGGAAATGGCCATCTCAAAAAAGGAGAGAGCGACGGGCGAACGGCGCCGGAAGACGTTGCGGATTATCATAGCTATACCTCCACAACCCGACGACGCAGGATGTTGACATAACTCATGCTGAGGAAAGTGACCAAGAACAAGAGCATGTAAGCGATCGCGGCCGACCCACCCAAATCCAGCGTGCGCCAGGCGATGAAGGCGTGCAAGGTCATCGACTCGGTGGCGGTGCCGGGCCCGCCGTTGGTGAGCACGTTGGGCAGGTCCACAATCTTGAACGCCTCGATCATACGGATGAGGATCAGCGTCGTGCTGACTGGCAGGATTTGGGGCAGAGTGATATGCCAAAAGACCTGCCAGCGATTGGCTCCGTCGACCAGGGCAGCTTCTATCAGTTCTACCGACTGCCCCTCCATAGCGGCAAGCAGCACGATAAACATGAAGGGCGTCCACTGCCAGATATCGCTGATAATTACCGCAGCACGTGCGCCCCATGGGTCGTTGACCCAGGAATACAACCCCAATCCCAGTGCTTGCCAGATGGGCTGGAAGGGCCCCTTGTCGGTATCAGTCATCATGCGGAAGGTGTAGGCGATGCCCACCGGCGTGATCATCATCGGCAACAGAAAGACGACACGGAAGAAGCGCCGCGCGGGTAGGCGCTGTGTGGTCAGCACCGCCAGCAACAACCCCAGGGCATATTGCACGGCGATACCAATGAAGACATAGAGCAGAGTGACTACCACAGTGCCTGGCCTGCCTTCGGAGCTAAGCGTGTGTGCTAACAGCCAGGCAAGCAGACCAAGCAGTACCACCGCCAGCACCCGCCCGATCAAGCTGACAACCCCATATCCGCCGGCGCGGATATAGCACACCAACCGCCACACCAGAAATGCAACTACCCCCAGAAAGAAGGCCCAACCGAAGGGTGAGGGGCTAGCAATGACCCCGACAAAATGGTCTTGCTCGCTGCCAAACAGGAGCTTGTGATAGTTCGCCAGTCCGACGAAGTTGATCTCGAATCCCCCTTTGACAAACTTGAGGCGGGACAGGGAGAGTGAGAGTGAGAGGAACAATGGGAAGATGGATAAGAACAGCACGACCAGCACAGCAGGCAGGATGAACACATTGCCGGCCATGCGTTCGAGACGCGAACTCACCACGCGCGTCGCAAAGGCTGCGCGGGTCTCAACTCCGATTCCCACCTCGGCTAAGGCAGATCGTGAAACACGTTCCGTCGTCATACATCCATCTCACACAACATTCAAAAGCGTCTCAAGGTCCGGTGGTGCCCGGACCTTGAGACGTCCGAAAATCCTTCCACCGTAGTGAATAATTCATCACTTGGTGGGGATGCCCAATGTGCCGCGATAGGCCTCCAATTGTTGCTCGCGGCCCAGCTCCTCGGTGATCTCCTCCCAGCCATCATAGATTTGCTTCATGCACTGCTCTTTGGTGATCTCGCCCGAGAGGAACTGGCTCACCGCCTTGTCGAGGACTACCTGCTGATAGCGTTGGTTCTGCGGGATGCGCAGGTCCAGGATCATATTGGGGCTGTTGAGGCTGTCCTCGATAGCGCCCAGGTAGTCGCTGGCCGCCTTGGGGCTCATACCCGCCTTCACCCACAGCTCGCGATTGAGGAACTGCGAGATGCGATACGGGTTGTAGCCGGTCTTGCCGATGGTCACGTCGACGTTCGACTGGGCCGGTTGCGACATATAGGAGAAGAAGGCATAGGCGGCGTCCTTCACCTGGGGCTTGGCCGCGGCGTTGATTCCACCTGACCAACCGCCAAACGCGGCATAGGGCGCATGGTTCACCCCGTTGATGGCGTGGGGACAAATCTTCTCGTCACACGGCACCAGCTTGCCGGTCTTGCGATCCAGCACCTTGGTCGAGCCAGGTAGGATCACCGAGCCAACCTTGTCCTGCACCACTGAGGTCTGGGGATCGATAGCCAGCGTGCCGATGTCGCCCCAGTCCATCGAAAGAGCGCAACGGCCCGAGGTGAAGAGACTGCGCGTATCGCCTACATCCAGGTTCAGCTCGTCGGGTGGCCCATACTTGGTCGTCTCGTTATAGATGTCCAACGCGGCGGCAAACGCCTCGTTGTTCACCAAAGGCTTCATCGTCTCGGTGTCGAAGAAGGCACCCTGGCTGGTGCCCAGGCTCTGGATGAAGCCACCCGCGATGGAGAAGATAAACCAATACGCCTGAGCGCCGCGCTTCTTGGAGATGCACGAACCGTAGTCCGGGTCACCGTCACCGTTGAGGTCCTTGCCGTGGAACGCCTTGGCGATCGCCAGATAATCATCCCATGTGGCCGGCGGCTTCATCCCTTCCTTCTCCAGCAGGTCCTTGCGATAATAGACCATGTGGAAGTCGCCGTCCAGAGGAATAGTGTAGATACGACCGGCATAAGTGGCGCTGAACTCGCGGAAGAAGGGGGCGATGTCCTCCCACTGGATGTCCTTGTCGTTCTGTACCCGCTCGGTCAGGTCCTCCAGATAGCCCGGGATGATGTAGTCCACCATCCATTGCGGCGCAAAGACGAAGGCGTCAAAGCTGTTGGTACCGGTGGCCATGTCGGTCAGAATCTTCTGGTACAGGTCACTGAAGGGCACTACGATCACGTTGATCTTGGCACCGGTGAGGGCGGTAAAGTCGGGGCCACGCCGCTGGAGGGGCTCGGCGATCTGGGGGCCGGTGAAGGTGAGGATGTTGACTTCGATACCTTCGAACGGTTTCTCCTGGGACACTGTCGTCTCAGGACCACTGGCTACCACAGGCGCGACCGGCGCCGTCAGGATAGCACCCACAGTGAGCAACACAAGGGCGACCAACCATCGGATTCTCATTGTGCTTTCCTCCTTTCAACTCATTCACTGAAATCTGGACTGCCATTTGTCGTTACTGCAGCATTGCAGCAAACCTGCTCCGTGGCTAACCCTCGCGACTCACCCTCATAAAATGCTACCGACTACCCAATCTCGAGTGTGCGGCGGTGTATATAGGTGCTTTGACTCGGGACCATCACCCCCTTTCATGTCATGTGATTTCGGTATACGGTTGTCCACAGGAATGGATGCGAGACCGCTGGATGTGAGCGATATCCTTGGGGCGTTATTGGTTGATGCAGCCGTGATAACAGTTCTACAAATAAAGGACCACACCCTCGTTTGCATCTTTGCATCACACATCGCATTCATGCCCCATCGGCCTGCTTCACGCTCAGATCAACACCTATGGTATCGGTATCACAATTCCCTACTTATAATACATCAGAATTGAGTAGGAGTCAATAGCATGGATCCCGGGTCCAGGGCTTTTCAGATTTCAGGGTGACTCTGCCAGCGGCTGGAGCAACAGGCTCAATCCTTGATCCGGACGCGCCGCCAGCACCCGCCGACCATCCAGGATGAAGCGAAAGCCCAAATGTTCGGATGAGATTGAGCGCGATGGTGCGCATTTGCCCTGTTGCTTCCATTCATCGTCAAATGTGAAATGCACCTCGGATCAGTATTTAATAACCTTCCTTATCTGAGAAGATCTAAAATCAACAGCGCGGCATAGATAAACAATGCCGCGCTGTTAATTTCGGAAACCCTGCCAAGTCTGCGCCACGCAATCGATCGCGCGTTGTTCACCACTCCCCCGTTCTCAGGTACTCATCAATAGCCTTAGCAGCGATGCGCGCTTGTCCCATAGCCAGAATGACCGTGGCGCCGCCGGTCGCCACATCACCCCCTGCAAAGACTCCTTTGACCGAGGTTTTCATCGTCTTCTCGTCCACAACCACCACACCGCCCTTGCCGATCTTGAGCTGGGGCGTGGTGGTGGGAATGAGTGGGTTGGGACTCTGGCCGATGGCGATGATGGCAAGGTCACACGGAATGCGGAAGTTGCTATTGGGAATGGGCACTGGACGGCGCCGTCCTGACTCGTCCGGCTCACCCAGCTCGTTGCGCAGGCATTCCAGCTCTTTGACGCGCCCGTTTTCATCTCCATGAAAGGCGACCGGTGTGGTCAGGAACATGAACTGCACGCCTTCTTCCTCCGCGTGGTGGATCTCTTCCAGACGTGCAGGCATTTCTTCGCGCGAACGCCGGTAGACGATGATCGACTCCTCGGCGCCCATGCGCAAGGCGGTGCGTGCCGCGTCCATCGCCACGTTGCCGCCGCCGATGGTGACAACGCGCCGCCCATGTGCCACCGGTGTATCGTAGTCTGGGAAGAGATAGGCTTTCATCAGGTTGACGCGCGTCAAGTACTCATTCGCGGAATAGACCCCATTGAGGTTCTCGCCAGGGATGTTGAGAAACCAAGGCAACCCGGCACCGGTACCGAGGAAGACAGCGTCGAACTCCTGGAGCAGCTCCTCCAGCGTAGCCGTGCGACCGACCACAAAATCGGTGACGATCTTGACGCCCAACCGCCGCACGTAGTCCACCTCGCGCCGCACGATCTCCTTGGGCAGGCGAAACTCAGGGATGCCATAAATCAATACGCCGCCCGGCTCGTGCAATGCTTCGAAGATGGTAACCTCGTGACCCATTTTGGCCAAGTCCGCCGCCACGGTAATGCCGGCCGGGCCGGAGCCTACGACTGCTACCTTCTTACCGGTCGGTGGTGGCAGCGGCGGTATTGGCAAGGTGCCTTGCGCTGCTTCCCAATCGGCGACAAAGCGCTCCAACCGCCCGATGGCCACTGGTTCATACTTCTTGCACAGGGTGCATACCGCCTCGCACTGCGTCTCCTGGGGACATACGCGGCCAGTTATCGCCGGCAGCGCATTAGCCCGATGGATCAGGTTGATCGCCCCCTGAAAATCACCCTCGGCGATCAGCTGTAGAAAGCCGGGAATGTCGATGCCCACTGGACATCCCTCGACGCAGCGCGGATTCTTGCATTGCAAGCAACGCCGTGCCTCAGCCATCGCCTCTTCGGGCGTATAGCCGTAGGGCACCTCATTGAAATTGTGAATGCGTTCCGCTGGCGGTTGCTCCGCCATCGGGGTTCGCTTGGGGATGATCTCCTTCTTGGGCATAGGCTATCGTATCACCTTCCTGTTGCAACCGATGCGACTGATCCAGCTCGTTCGACCGCTTCATCCAGACGACACTTATGGCGCCAGCGCTCCAGCGCCAGCTGCTCTTGTTCACGATAGAACTGAACGCGCGCCAATAGGTTGTCCCAGTTGACCTGATGACCGTCGAACTCTGGGCCATCCACGCACACGAAACGCTGCCCGCTGGTCAACTCCACCCGACAACCACCGCACATTCCTGTGCCATCCACCATAATTGTGTTCAAGCTCACGATGGTGGGCACATTGAAAGGCTTGGTCGTGAGCGAGACGAATTTCATCATCACAGTCGGGCCAATGGCCCACACGCGCGCAATCTCGTGGCCACGCGTTTCCAACAGCTCCTTGAGCGGCTCGGTGACCAGCGCCTTGCGTCCGTAGGAACCGTCGTCCGTGCAGACGATCAACTCATCCGAGACAGCGCGCATGCGGTCCTCCCAGAACAGATAAGCGCGGGTGCGCGCGCCGATGATCGAGATCACCGTGTTGCCGGCCTCCTGGAGCGCACGCGCGATGGGATAGATGGGCGCGATGCCCACACCCCCACCCACGCACACCACCGTGCCATAGCGCTCGATCTCGGTGGGGCGCCCCAAGGGCCCCACCACGGTGGCGAAACAATCGCCCACCTCCAGGGTGGCCATTTCCTCAGTGGACTTGCCCACCTGTTGGAAGATCAGTGTAATGGTGCCCGCCTCGCGATCAAAGTCAGCAATGGTCAACGGAATGCGTTCGCTGTGCTCGCCGATGCGCACGATGACAAACTGACCTGCCTGC
>JANXAX010000157.1 GCA_025062175.1 Anaerolineae bacterium
ATTCGATCAGCGTGTAGAGGGGCTCTGCCAGCGAGCTGTGCGCGATAATCGGCAGATAGCTGGTATAAGATGCTGTGGTCATCAGACGAATGTCTGAGGAGGACAGCATCATAGACATCCGGGCGCTTGACAGAGCACTGCTTACCGATGCTCCGGGGAATACACCTGCTGAGTAAGATCCCTCAGCTCGATCCAGCCATGTTGGCATCAACAACAGCGTTAATGTTGTCAGTAGCCCAAGCAGAGTCAGAATCCGGACACTTGCTGCTGTCATCATGCCTACGTGGAAGCAGCTGTGCGCAAAGTTGGAGTCCTTGCTGACCATGCAGCCACCGCCAAGATTAACACACCGGCGGCCAGGAATGGGAATTGGGTGCTGAGCTCAAGCATTGCACCTACCAGAAGCTGAGATATGGGGATCACTCCGACAACCGCTAGTACCATCAAGCTCATCATACGCCCCATCAAGTAGGCGGGCGTTCGCTGCTGCAGCCATGTAGTCAGAACCACGATCGTATAACCAAGACCACCTCCCATAACAAGTGCCGACAGGGCGATGGGAAAGGTGGAAGAGGCGAAACCAAATGTCAGCATCCCGAAACCCATCAAACCGCATGTGGCTGGGAGGAGCACATAAAGACGTTGGCTGGGTGACCTAGAACCGGAACGGGCACCTGCCAGCACAATCCCAATCACAGAACCCAGTCCAAAGCACGACATCACAATACCGAAGGCTGCTGGACCCTCTGGAAGGCGCGTATCCGCCAACACCGGAACACCCACTAGCACCGGGCCCTCGCCGAGCAAGCTCAACACCGCCGCGATAGTAAATATTGTGCGCAGAGTCCCATCTCTCCAGACATAGAGCATCCCCTCTTTGATAGAAGATATCATATTGGTAATCGAATGCAGTTCCGTTTTCTGGACCTCCGCATAGCGCGGGCGTATGGCTCGCAATGTGAGAACCGAGACCGTGAAGGTGAGGGCATTAATGGCGAAGGCCAATGCAATGCCCTCCATCCGCAGCGTGTAAGCTTCTCGCGGCAGAGCTGCACCACGCACTAAAGACTGTGCATCCAGGGAGGTACCACCCACCATTGCGATGAGCAGGCCAGCTAATACTGGCCCGGCGGCAATGCTCAGCTGGGAAATGCCTTGGACAATCGCGTTGCCGGATTGTAAGAAGCGCTTATCCAGAATTTGGGGCATAATGGCGAACAAGGCAGGATAGAAAAACGCATCCGCCAGCCCGAAGAGAAAAGCGAGCACATAGAGCAGCCAAATCTCGACACTTCTAGCAAGCACCAAAACTGCAAGCAAGCTTACCAGACCCAGACGCGCAATATTGGATGCCAACATCAGCGTGCGTGGGGAGAAATAGTCGGTCAGGACTCCACCCACGAGCAACAACAAAGCACGCGGCACTCCAGCGAGCCCTAATACACTTCCCAGGGTGAAGGTGCTACCTGTCAGCTTGAGCACCAACCAAGGCAATGCTATCAGATAGAATTGCGTGCCAAGCGTGGAAACGCCCTCGCCAATCCACAGCAAGCGGAAATTGGGCTCTCGAAGAACTTGAAGCAGCGAGGATCTGGATCTGAGTTCGCCGCCTGGCGTTAGGCTTGCGCCTGACATAACATCATCACGAGGCTCCGAGCTAGAAATCGGTCTCTCTTCCCGTGGCGTTCACCGCACGGGTGAAGCACACATCCGTAGCTTTCACATGGTAATATAGGCCACTTGGCTAGGCAAAGATGGGGGGCGCGTGTATGCATTTTCGAACAGAGTGAATGGAAACGGCGCCCTACAGAAGGCCGGCGACTGAAGGCGCGCCCGACAGGCATAGTACCGGGTATTCCTCTGCGAAGACACTTGTCATCCCGTTCGACACATCTATCACACTGGATTATGCAGATCCAGGAAGCGCACCTCAACGTCCAACTCACGCTGCAACACGTCTGATAAGGCAATGATACCCAATCGTTCAGTGGGATAGTGACCGGCAGCCACCAGGTTGATACCGGCCTCGCGGAACAGCTCGCGGCACCATTCACGTGGCTCGCCGGTGATGAACAGGTCCACGCGCTGGGCTATCAGCCATTCCATGTCACCTGCTCGTGGCGCACCACTGCCGCTCAACGCCACCACCCGCTTAACATACTCCGGGCCAAACGGATACTGGACACCCGGCTGCAAGAAGAGCTCACTACAGCGTGCGAACAACCGATCACGTTCCACCGGTGCGGTGAACTCACCCAGCCATCCCCAGCCGTCCGCAGTGTAGGGTGCAATCGGCTGCGCGCCCAGCTGCTTAAGGATTTGTGCATTGTTGCCCAGCTCCGGATGACTGTCCAATAGATAGTGATAGCCGATCAGCGAGAGGGAATGGTCGAGCAGGAAATGCAAACGACGCACGAAGATGCGATCGAAGTGGATGCCAGCCGGCATATTGAGAGAATGGTGCACGATCAAGGCATCCGCGCCCATACGTACCGCTTCTTCAAAGAAGAGCAGACTGGCACTGACCCCTGTCACCACTACTTGTACTTCATCGCGCCCGCGCACCTGCAATCCATTCGCCATATGGGGGTCAATGCGTCCCACGTGCGGAGCATTGCCCAGCAAAGCGTCCAGGAAGTTCATCAGGCAGTCCAGCGTAACCATCAGGGCCTCCTCTTAAAGCGAGTGATCTGCCTTCACCATACCACGGTGGTTAGGTCCAGGAAGGTCTCCTGTGGATTCCCGGCGACATCCAACACGTCCATCCGCTGCTGCGTCTGCGGTTCGTACAACCCCACCCGCAAGATATGCGTGCCATGAGACAGCTCATCGGGCAGTACAACGAGATGACGATCTGAGACGATCTCGTCGACGCGCCAGCGCGCCGTGGGCTGTGTGCCGCATGCCGGCACGTCGTCCGCCTGCGTCACTGTGCGTGCGGACGTTGCCTCCACCAGGTGCACAAACACCTTATAGGGCAAATTCACCACCTCCATCGCCTTCCAGTATAGCGTGACGATCAGAACCCCACCCGGCTTGAAACATTGGGTGTCCAGGTCATAGCCCAGGAGTGCCACCTTGTCACGCACCTGGGTGATGCGGGGATCGTGATAGTGCGCGGCGATTTGCTGGAGCGCTTCCGGAGCGGGCCGGAAGACCGCCGGGCTTGCCAAAGGGTGAGAGATGGTGGGAGCGGATTCTGTGTAAGGCAACGTACGGAAGTCACCCGGCGTGACCGTGGTGGTGTAGACCTCAGGCTCCCGCCAGAGCATGACCTGCCCCATCGGGCCATCTAGCGGCGCGAATTCATAGAGCTCGAGCTGCAGCCGCTCACGGTTCCACACCTGGCCGATGAGTGCATAACGGCCCAAGTCAAAAGCCGGAGATACGCCGCTCTCTTTCCGCCCCTTTTGTTGGAACTGGGCGGCGAAGTAGTAGCGCGGGTAACACGGATTGCGCGGCCAGTCCAGCGTGTACCAGAAGAGGTTGGTGCCGCGGTCGTTGCTGTCCCAATCGCCTTGCAGCGTGCCTTCGCGGAAGAGCTGCTGGATCATCTGCCAACCCAGGCGGTGGGGCATACCATAGGGCCGGCGTGAGCCGAAAGGAAAGCTCGGATCCTCCCAATAGAGGGTATTTTTGTGCCGCGGATAGGTGAAACGTATTCCGTGCGCGTGTCCACAAAAAGCGTAAACTGGTAATTGGCAAACAGAAGCAACAGCAATGCACCGAGCCCAGTCGGCACGAACCAAAATCGGACACTCCCGCAAAAGCACAGACGTGCGCGCAGAGCACCGAGCGCTTGAACAACCCCCAACCCCGCCAATACCGTCGCGCCAGGCAGGATCATCTGCAAATGGGTGCACGGATGATACACGAAGAACACGTACCCTAGAAAGGCACTTGCCACCCAGATGTAGACGGCCTTGGGTGCTGTCGCAATGTTCGGAGCGGTCAAGAGATATCCTAACCCCAGGCAAACTGCAACCAGCGGCAGATAGCGCTGCAGCCTGGTGGCATAAGCGATAAGAATCGCCAAAATTAGCCCGATAACTACCCCTATGGCGCGTCCACGTCGTGCTCGTTCGCCAGCCGCGGTGATGAGGTCGTATCCTGCTTTGAGCAAGACAGCTGCGCCCAGAAAGGCGACGTAGTAAACCGAGTTGTATAACACATTGAACACATATAGCTCACCGAAGTTGTTGGCCGGCCATTTGGTGACACCGATGATGCGCCGCCCCAGGTAAGTGGCAGTTTCAGAGACGCGGGGATAGTGTAAGTAAGGGAAGTAGAACAGGGCTGCCATCCCGGCCGCCAGCAACACAGCCCCCATCAACAGACGATAGTGGGTGCGCAACTCCGCGGGATGTTCCACCAGGCGTCGCCCTACCAAAAAGGCCAACACTGGCACAACTACTAGCGCATCGTAGTGCGCCAGGAGACCGATACTGCCCAGGAAGGCCATACCGATGAGATGCCACGCGTTGCCGTAGCGATAGTAGTGAAACGCGAACCACAGCGCCAACGTGGTGATAAGGAACACGAGGGCCTGATACTGGACGAGACGTCCGAAAGCGACGTAGAGACCGTCGATAGCAATCAGAAGCGCTGTCAGGACAGCTACGCTGCGATTGAACATCGTGCGCGCCAGCAGATATAATGTCACCGTGCCGGCAATATGCGCCAGGGCGAATGGCAAGCGCATAGTGAACGGATCCCAACTGCCCGCCAACAGTCCAAAAGCCGCCGGCACTAAGACTTCACCTGGCCCTTTGGTGTGCGCGAAAAGCGCTTCACTGCGACCGTTGACCACAGCTAGAGCACGCAGCAGACCATTCATCTCGTCGCCCCAGTGATCGGCATAGCCCAAGTTGGTCACGGTGAGAAAGGCAGCGATACTGGCACATCCGCCCACTGAAATTAATCATAGACGTGTAGACGGGGACTCTGATGGGAGAGGCTCGTGCGGCGCAGGCGTGCCGCCCAAAACACCATCGAGACGAACCCTAACGTGAGCGCTAAGATCGTAGCTGTCAACCTCCCTTGGACGTATACCAGAACCAGGGAGATCAGGATCGTGCCGGCGCAGCTCAGCCCGATGGCCAAGGTCAGCCGCTCAAAAATGTCCTCGAAGCACCACGGCAGTGCATAGACCAGCGCCCAGCCGGGCAGGAAGCCAAATAGCAAGGCAGCTCCCGCCAGGCGTATCCCACCCGGAGCAGAGAACAGGACGAGTCCCACCGAGACGATGACCAGAGCGACAGTCCCAAATTTCAACAGATGCCGAATGCCCAAAGACAACTTTCCTCTCCGCGATGGTTGAACTTTGGATCAAGTTCCCCCTTGATACCACCAGAAGAACAGGACTTGGAATCGGTTGAGGAAACTTCTGGCGATCTGGAAGACCGGAAAAGCGTTATACTAGCTAGAACATAACCGGCTTGACGTTCGGTCGGCGTGTGTTATAATAGCCACAGCGTAGAACTGGTGAAAGAGCCCGACGCAAAGTCCGAGTATGGATCTGCCCAAGTACTCTGCGATTCACCAAGTCCCTCCCTTTGCTTCTCGTGGCTTATAGTCTTGGGGAGATTGTCGAACGGTAGTCTACTCTGTCCCGCTGGAGATAGCAACTTGCTGTCGGATGGGTTAATCGATAGGAGATAGGGACTTATTGTGAGCGGGGAAGTGCAGGAGACGTCCCCAGAGCTGGAACCCGAAGAGCGTATCCGCGCTGCCCTCTTTTCCGGAGACGATGAACAGATTGTCGAAGCATGTCAGGGCAACGAGCGGCACTTGCATGCCTTTTCGGATGAGGAGCGAAAACGCATCGCCCTGGCGTTTGAGCGCGTGCGGGTGCTGGCCGAGCTGCGCGCAGCATTTGCCCGGCAATCACCCGACGAGATCGTGCGTGTCTACTCGAAGCATGCCGACGTCCTGGAAGGAAGTCGCAGCTTCGGCCGGGAGGAGCGAAACCGTGTGGTCCAGGCCAAGCGCGCTCTCTTGATGCGTGACCTGGAGACAGCGATACGCGTGGGCGATATCTTCTGGATCGAGCGCGCCGGACGCAGCGCCGCTGAGAGCGGTTGTCAGCTGTCCCAAGAGCAGTATCTCGCGATCGAGCATGCCCGCCAGACCATCACTGCGTTGCGCCAGCTGCAACAAGCGCTCCAGTCAGATGACGATGTAGCCATCGTGCAGGCATACAACGCGGAGCTCCTGG
>JANXAX010000158.1:0-3858 GCA_025062175.1 Anaerolineae bacterium
CGACACACTGGTGCCGCGCGCGGAGGACACGGAGGCGCTGCGCAACAAGGCCACCGCAGTGACGCTGCTCTACTTCATCGCCGAGCCGGCGTCACAGGGCATCCGGCTGCGCTGGGAGACAGCTGCGGAAATTGACAACTATGGCTTCCGCCTGCGCCGCAGCACCACCGGCCGCCTGGAGGATGCGCAAGATCTCGGTGTCTTGATCCCCGGACAGGGTCACGGTAGACACGGCGGCGCCCGTTATGAGTATCTGGATACTACGGTAACGCCGGGCCAGCGCTACACCTACTGGCTGGTGGACGTGGACTTCAATGGGACGGAGACGGTGCATCCAGAGAGCGCTGTCACGGCGATGAACGGCGGCAGAGATCATCACACCATCTTCCTGCCGGTGATCGCCAAATAGCCCATCGCAGTTGAGGTTGCTGCCAGATGGCAGGTTATGCCACGCGTAGGGGCACGGCATGCCGTGCCCCTACCAGATTGAATGTGCCGCTGCGTTATACGATGAGAAGTCCTTGCCGTCTCGCTCTTGTTCTGATAGTCCTGCTTGTCCTGGTGCTCAGGCCGGCGATGGGGTGGCCGATCCCGCAAGCGTGGGCTCAGGGTCGGGAGGCCGCTGTGCCGCTGATTGAATCACACCATGAGGGGTTGACTCTCACCTGGACGTTGCCGCCATGGCAGATCATACCAGTGCAGGTGGATGGCATGGCGTACAGCCGCCTGGAAGTGGAAGGCGTTCCCCCAGCTGGCGTGCCCGGCGCGCCACAGCTGCCCCTTTACAGTGCGCTGATCGGCCTGCCGCCAGGGGCCACGGCACGCCTGGAGGTGCTAGCTCGGGAAGTAGAGCGAGTTCCACTGCCATATCCTCCGTTGCCGGTGCTGCCGCCGCGTCCGATTTCGGAAGAAGCTCCGTTGCTGACCGAATGGTCAGAGCGTGACCCAACCATCTACGCCAGCGATGCCTTCTACCCGGCGGAGGCGATCTCGCTATCAGATCCGGCGATGGTGCGCGGGCACCGCATTGCGGCGCTGCGCATCTATCCGCTGCGCGTCAACCCGGTGCGCGGGGAGATGGAGGTGCTCCGCCATGTGCAACTGGCAGTGCACTTCAGCCGCCCCGCGCTGGAAGGTGCGCTGTCCAGTCAAGCTGTTCTGGGTGATCCGGTGAGCCAGGCGCTGGCGGGCGTGCTGCTCAACCCCGAAGCAGCCGGATGGACAGATTCTTCAGCTTCGCGCGGCAAGGACGCGCAAGCGCCGCAACCAGCGAGCGTAGGGGCGCAGGCGAACGGCGGACAGATCAAGGTGCTGGTCAAAGAGCCGGGACTGTATGCGCTCAGCTTCAGTGCCCTGCAAGCAGCCGGCGTGCCGGTTGGCAGCATCGACCCGGCCACCTGGCGGATGACGTATGGCTATCCGCGCCAGGAGGTGGCCATCCAGGTCGAAAGTGGGCGTATCCTTTTCTACGCTGCGCCCCATTTCAGCCGCTACACGGACACGGATGCCTATTTCCTGAGCTATGGAGGGACGTCCGGCCTGCGCATGGTCACCCGCTCCGGTGATCCCACTGGCCTGCCAGAGGGAATCGCATATCGCACGGTCATGGCCGAACAGAACCGGTATTATGATCCGAAGCACGTCGGACGCGATGGAGATCGCTGGTTTTGGGACAAGCTGCAGCGGCCGGACCGCGCTTCCGCCAGCTACACCATCCGGTTGGAGACGCCGCGCATCGACACGCCTGCGACGTTGACCGTCTGGCTGCGTGGATACACCAATCCTTCAAACAATCCCGACCACCGCGTACGTTTCACCTTCAACGGTAGCATCCTAGACGAGCAGATATGGGACGGCGCCAGGGCGATCACCGCCACCTTCACTGTCCCGGGCAGTCTCTTGCGTGCCAATGACAATCAGGTGGGATTGGCGTTGCCCGGGCTGAGCGGCGTGACGGTCGAAGGGACGTGGCTGGACGCCATCGCGCTGCGCTATGCCACGCGTACTGTCTCCGGCCAGGTGGCCGTGCGGGGCGAAGCCGGCCGCAAGCGCTACGCCTTCACTGTCAACAACCCGGGCAACCCGGACAATGTCGGTTCTCATCGTCTTTATCTGTCGCTCATCCAGGAGATGGCCGGCCCTACCGCGGCGCAGGGGGCAGAAGTGGCGCAGGCGAGCTCCGGTACGGTGGCGGTGTACGACGTCACTCAGCCGCTGCAGCCGAAGGTTGTGACCAATTTCTGGTTGCGTGGCAGCACGCTCACCATCGGCGATGCGGATACGTCAGCCGCTGAGTACCTGATCGTGCCGGCCGGTCATGAGAAGGCGCCGCTGGCTCTGCAGCCGGTCAAGCGCATCAGCACGCCCTCAGGCGGCGCCGATTACATCGTCATCACCCACCCGGACTTCGCCGCGGCGGCGCAGCGCCTGGCAGCCCATCGCGCGCGCCAGGGCCTGCGCACCGCCGTGGTGGATGTCGAGGCGATCTATGACACTTTCGGTGCAGGTCGCATGGATGCGCAGGCCATCCGCAATTTCTTGGCTCACGCTTACACCAACTGGTCGCGACTGGCGCCCTACTACGTCGTGCTGCTGGGCGATGGCAGCTACGACTTCAAGAACCACAGCGGTTATAACCCGCGCACCTATATTCCCCCCTTCCTGGCGGATGTGGATCCGTGGTGGGGCGAGACCGCTTCGGACAACCGCTTGGTCACTTTGGTAGGAAGTGATATCCTGCCCGATATGTTGATCGGCCGGCTGCCGGCCAATTCGCCGGCTGAGGCGAGCGCGATGGTAGACAAGGTCATCGCCTATGAGAACAACGCTGTGGCGCCATGGTTTCTGACGCAGCTCATCGTGGCCGACAACCCGGACGACGCGGGCGATTTCTACGCTGAAGGAGACTCCGCGTATATGTACGCCGGCGCGCCTTTCAGCCCGCTGCGACTCTACTACGGCAAACCGGCCACGCAGCCGCATATGTATGCCGATGCGGAGGTGTTAAAGCATACACTGATCGACCGCATCAACCACGGAGCCAGTTTGGTGACCTATTTCGGCCACAGCTCGTGGCATCAATGGGCGGTCGAGGACCTGTTTCACCTTGACGATGTCGCCCGCTTGAACAATCAGACGCGTCTGCCAGTTGTCTTGGAGATGACCTGCTTCACCGCCTTCTTCCATCATCCCCAGTACCCCACGCTGGATGAGAGCCTGGTGCGCTGGTCACGAGGGGGCGTCGTCGCCGCCTGGGGCAGCACGGGCCTGGGAGTGACGCTGGGCCACAGTCGCCTGCACCACGGCTTCTACACCGCTGTGCGCGCCGGCTCGGGCGGTGCCCGCGTTGGAGCAGGGACGCTGGCCGGCAAGCTGGCGGTGTGGAGCAGCGGGGTTGACCTCGACCTATTGGACACGTTCACCCTGCTGGGCGACCCGGCCACAGTGGTGCGCTTCAACGAGCTACCGACGTTCCAGCGCGTCTTCCTGCCGATCGTGCTTCGGTGATGGGCCGCTGTTGGAATTGAATGGCGGTAGATAGACTGAAGTATCGGGTATGAAGCGTTTCAAGATTAGGAGGGGATTCCATGCATCAAACGGAACGATCCACCTTGATCCGCATCGTGCTGGTGGCCTGGGCGCTGATGGCTCTGCTAGGGATGAGCTGGCTCGCGTCGTCGGCGCCGGCACCCTCGTTGGCGGCCGGATTTACACCCAGTCCGGAACCAAACCCCCCCCCCCCCCCCCCCCCCCCCCCCCCCGCAAAAAAATTACAAAAAAAAACAGAAAAAAACCCAAACCCCAACCCCCCCGCACAAACCCCCCCCCGGGGTGTAAAATTTAAAAGCCCCCCCCCCC
>JANXAX010000158.1:3868-6195 GCA_025062175.1 Anaerolineae bacterium
CCGAGGAAGAAGATGACGAAAATGACGAGGAAAAACCCGAACCCTGTCCCCCGTCTGCCATCCGCGGCACGGTGATTGACTTATGCTACGGCGAGCCGGCGCGTGGGGTAAAGGTTTCCATCAACGGCGCTGTGGTCACGACGGACAGCTTCGGCACGTATTCGATCACCGGGTTGCCGCCGGGCGAGTACCGTGTCACCTTGCCGGTGGATCCTGCCTGGCAGCCCTCTTCCGAGACGGTCGCCATCGTCGATCTGACGTTTAACTCGTGTCTGCCGCCGCCCGTACCCACGCCCACCGCGGCGCCGCTCATCCCGGTGACCGGTGCAGCGCTCGGCGATCAGCCCCCGGCTGGGGTGGTCGCTATGGCTGGCCTGGCGTTGGCGTTGCTGGGCATCGTGCTGTGGACAGGCAGCCGGCACGCCTCGCAGAGGTAGGGTTTCATCCTGTCCGTGCGCGACTCCTTATCCATGGCCACGAGCGCAGGGGCGGCCGGTCGGTTGCCCAACAGCGATGGGAGCTTCCGGGCCACGGAAGGTCGCAAGGGCGAGCGAAAGATGCGAAGAAAGTTTTCCGTGTGTTAAAATTTACATAATAAACCACTTGAAGACAAGACCGTACTTCGTGGCCATAGACCTTAGACTAGCTCGCCGAGGGTAACGCTCAGTGTCCACGCACGCGCGCGGCGTGGCGACAGGCGTCCAGCTGCGGGCGGAAGTGCAGATAGAACGAGGCCACGCCATAGTAGATGGGATAGAGGAGCGACAGGTAGACGATGGTCGGAGCCGGCCTTTCCAGCTGCAGCGTGATGATGCAGTAAGCCACAAACCACAAGGCGGTCATGGTCAGGTTGAGGCGGCGCCACACCGGCGTGCGCGAGGGGTAGATGTACTTGATGGGGATGAAGACCATCACCGCCAACGCCAGCAGCACCAGCGCGTTGACCTCCGGCCGCCCGCGCAGCACGTACATGTAAAACACGGCGATGTTCCAGTAGGATGGGAAGCCGGTGAAATAACCGTCGTCGGTCTTGGCAGCTTTGTGGCAGAAGCCGTAGGCCGAGGCCATCAGCACGATCGGCAACACGACCAGCCATGGGCCGGTGACCAGCTCGAAGCGCCAGGCGAAGAAGATCGGGATAAACGTGTAGGTCAGATAATCGGTGATGTCGTCCAGTTTGCGCCCGTCGAAGCGCGGCGTCCACACCACCACCTCCCAGCCGCGTGCTAGCATGCCGTCGGTCGAGTCGATCCAGAGGGCGATGCCCAGGAAGATGAAGACATCGCGTGCCCGGCCCTCGGCCGCGGCGATGATGGCCAACAGAGCCGCCGCCAGGCCCAGCGCCGTATAAAAGTGCACCGCATAGGCGCGTAGCGTCGCCAGTCTTGGATAGGACAATTTTCGACCACCCCCAATGTGAACGACTTTGTTCTTTCCCTTGACGGGAGTATACCCCACGCGGGTGACAAGCGCAAGCCGTCGCGCTGCGCTTACATCCCCATCACCAGGCCGACCACCCCGCCCGGCCAGATGCCCAACACCACCGTGGCCGCCGCGGCCAGGAAGACCGCCACGCCGACGGTGCTGCGCCGCCGCACCAGATCCGCTTCCTCCGACGGCGTGCGCTCCGGGTCGCGCCAGTACATCTGCACCACCACGCCCGCGTAGTAATAGGCCGACAGCGCGCTGTTGAGCACGCCCAACACCGCCAGCCAGGTCAGGTCAGCCTCCACCGCGGCACGAAACAGGAACAGCTTGCCCCAAAAGCCCATCAAGGGCGGGATGCCGATCAGCGAGAGCATGAACACGAGCATCGCCGCGGCCAGCAGCGGGGCGCGCCGCGCCAGGCCGGCGTAGTCGCGCAGCGTGGTGGTGGTCTGCTCGCGCCGTTCCACCGCACAGGCGACGGCGAAGGCGCCCACCGTCATCAATGTGTAGGCCAGCGCGTAGAAGAGCACCCCGCGCATCCCCTCCGGCCCGGCCGCCGCGACACCCACCAGGGCATAGCCGGCATGGGCGATGCTGGAGTATCCCAACAGGCGCTTGACGTCGCGCTGCACCAGGGCCGCCAGGTTGCCAAAGGTCATCGTCGCCGCGGCCAGCACCGCCGTCACCACCACCCAGTCGGCGGTGAAGGCCGGGGTGAAGGCGTTGTAGAGCACACGCAGCATGGCGGCAAAGCCGGCCGCCTTGGCGCCCGCCGACATGAACGCCGTCACCGAAGTCGGCGCGCCCTGATACACATCCGGCGTCCACCATTGGAACGGCACCAGCGCCACCTTGAAGCCAAACCCCACCAGCAGGAGCGACAGGCCGGCCAGCGCCAC
>JANXAX010000159.1 GCA_025062175.1 Anaerolineae bacterium
AAGGCGGTCTATCGCCCCTTCCCCCAGGCGGTGCCCAAATATCCGGTGATCGACCGCGAAAACTGTATCTATTTCCAGAAGGGCAAGTGCAAGGCATGCCAGATCTTCTGTCCGACCAACGCTATCGACTTCGAGCAGCAGGATCGCTTCATCCAATTCGAGGTGGGCAACATCATTGTCGCGACCGGTTACGACCCCTTCGACGCGACGCGCATCCCGCATTATGGCTTCGGACGGCTGCCCAACGTGATCACCAGTGTGCAGTTCGAGCGCATGGTGAACGCTTCCGGCCCGACCGGCGGACGCATCCTGCTCAAGGATGGCACGCCGCCGAAGAGCGTTGGCATCATCCACTGTGTGGGCTCGCGCGATGAGAACTACAACGAGTATTGCTCGCGCGTGTGCTGCATGTACTCGCTCAAGTTTGCCCACCTGGTGCGCGAGCGCCTGCCCGACGCCGAGGTATACAACTTCTACATCGACATCCGCGCCTCGGGCAAGCGCTATGAGGAGTTCTACCATCGCGTGATGATGGAAGGCGCGAATATGATCCGCGGGCGGGTGGCCGAGGTGACCGACGTGGCGCGCACCGCAGACGAGGAGGGCAAGCTGATCATCCAGGTGTACGATACTCTGTTGGGTGAACAGCGACGCATTCCGGTGGACATGGTCATCCTGAGCGTCGGGGTGGAGCCGCGCCGGGATGCCCGCCAGGTGGCGCAGCTCTTCGGCTTGGGCTGCGACTTCGCCGGCTTCTTCACTGAACGCCATCCCAAGCTCGACCCGCTGCTCACTATGGTGGAGGGCATCTACATCGCCGGCGCCTGTCAAGGGCCGATGGCCATTCCCGAGACGGTGGCGCAAGGCGCCGGCGCCGCGGCGCGCGTGGCCGGCATGATCGGCCAGGGCACGGTGGTGATGGAGCCGATCAAGGCGCACATCGACGCCGAAAAGTGCTCCGGTTGCCGCATCTGCAACAACCTGTGCCCTTACAAGGCGATCGTCTATCACGAGGACCGTAAGGTCTCCGAGGTGATCTCGGCCTTGTGTCAGGGCTGCGGCACGTGTGTGGCGGCCTGTCCCAGCGCGGCGATCACCGGCGCCCACTTCACCCGCCGCCAGTTGATGGCCCAGGTGGAGGGCATCTTATGGGATGTGCGCCAGACGATGGCGATGGAAGCGTCCGCGCAGTCAGCCGGGAGTGAATAAACGGATCGGAGAGGATCACCTGTGGGAGAGGAGACTATGAGCGCAACATACGAACCTGTGATCGTCGGTTTTCTGTGCAACTGGTGTTCGTACCGCGCCGCCGACCTGGCCGGCACGGCACGCCTACACTATGCGCCCAACATGCGCCCCATCCGGGTGATGTGCAGCGGCCGCGTCGAGCCCGACCTGGTGCTCAAGGCGTTTCGCGAGGGCGCGGATGGCGTGCTCATCGCCGGCTGCCATCCGGGCGAATGCCACTACATCGAAGGCAATCTCAAGGCGCTGCGCCGCTATGTGTTGCTCAAGCAGCTGATCCGCCAGTGGGGCATCGAGCCGGAGCGCTTGCAGCTGGTGTGGGCGTCGGCGTCCGAGGGCACTGTGTTGGCCGCAGCGGTCAACCGCATGACTGAGCAGCTGCGCGCGCTGGGGCCGCTGCGCTGGCAACAGACAGTGCTGGGCGGTGACGGACGCCCAGTGGCGGCGGCTGTGCCCAAGGCGGAAGCGATGGCGACCACGATGCCCGAGGAGGCATGACCATGGCCGGCAACGGGAAACCCAAATTTGCGATGTATTGGGCTGCTTCCTGCGGCGGCTGCGAGATCGCCGTGCTCAACATCGGCGACAAAATCCTGGCAGTGGACGAGGCATTTGACATTGCCTTCTGGCCCTGCGCCGCCGACTTCAAGGTCAAGGACGTGGAGAGCTATCCAGACGGCTACATCGACCTCTGCCTCTTCAACGGCGGCATCCGCAACTCGGAGAACGAGGAGATGGCCCACCTGTTGCGCCGCAAATCCAAGGTGCTGGTCGCCTTTGGCTCGTGTGCCCACGAGGGCTGCATCCCGGCGCTGGCCAACCTGACCACCCCTGAGGCGATCTTCCGCGCCGCCTATCTCAACAACATCTCCACCGAGAACCCCAAGCGCGTTGTGCCGCAGCCGGTCACCAAGGTGCCCGAAGGCGAGCTGCACATCCCGGTCTTCTACGACCGCGTGCGCGCGCTGGACCAGGTGGTGGCGGTGGACTACATCATCCCGGGCTGCCCGCCCGAGCCGCATCAGATTTGGAACGTGTTGGAAGCGGTCATCAGCGGTACGCCCTTGCCGCCACCCGGTTCGACCATCATCGGCGCCGGCAAGGTGGCGGTGTGTGAGGAGTGCCCGCTGGAGAAACACGAGAAGACGATCACCCGCTTCTACCGCCCCTATGAGATCGTGCCCGAGCCGGGCCTCTGCCTGCTGGAACAGGGGCTGTTCTGCATGGGGCCGGCGACGCGCTCGGGCTGCAACGCGCGCTGTCCGCGCGTCGGCATGGGCTGCCGCGGCTGCTACGGGCCACTGGACGGCGTGGAGGACCAAGGCGCGCGCATGCTTGCGGCGCTCGCTTCGGTGGTCGGCGTGGGCACGCTGCGCGATGAGGAGCCCAAACTGGAGCCGCTGATCGAAGAGGTGATGGAGACGCTGGTCGATCCCGCCGGCACGCTCTATCGCTACAGCATGGCACACTCGTTATTACAACGTGCCCGCGTCGAGACGGGCAGCAGTGCAGCAGGAGGTGTGCGATGAAACGCATCAGCATCGATCCGATCACCCGCCTGGAGGGCCATGGCAAGATCGAAATCTTCCTGGACGACCAGGGCAACGTGGCCAATGCCTACCTGGTCATCCCGGAGCTGCGTGGCTTTGAGCAGTTCTGCGTCGGGCGGCCGGCGGAGGAGATGCCGCGCATCACCACGCAGATCTGTGGTGTCTGCCCGGAGGCGCACCACATGGCGTCTACCAAGGCGCTGGACGCGCTGTATCACGTCGAGCCGTCCTCGGCGGTGAAGAAGGTGCGCGAGTTCTTCTATTCCGCCTTCTACGTCACCGACCACACCACCCATTTCTATGCCCTGGGCGGGCCAGACTTCGTGGTCGGGCCGGACGCGCCCGCCGCTGAGCGCAACATCCTGGGCGTGGTGCGCAAGGTGGGCATCGAGGTCGGCAAGCAGGTGATCGACTGCCGCATCCGCAACCATCACATCATCGAAGCCCTGGGGGGGCGCGGCGTTCATCCCGTGGCCGGCCTGCCGGGCGGCTGGAGCCAGCCCATCACCAAGGAGATGCAACAGGAGTTCGCCGAGATCGCGCGCCAGAACGTCGACTTTGCCCTCTTCAGCCTGCAACTCTTCGAGGACATCGTGCTCAAGAACAAGGCCTACGTGGACATGATCCTCTCCGACACCTACACCCATCGCACCTACTACATGGGCACGGTGGACGCCAACAACTGTGTCAACTTCTACGACGGCATGATCCGCGTGGTCGACCCCGAAGGCAAGGGCTTCGTGCGCTACCATCCGCGGGAGTACGTGACCCACGTGGCCGAGCACGTCGAGCCGTGGACCTATCTGAAGTTCCCCTATCTGCGCGGGGTGGGCTGGAAGGGCTTCGTGGACGGCAAGGAGAGCGGCATCTACTGCGCCACGCCGCTGTCGCGGCTCAACGCCGCCGACGGCATGGCGACGCCGCGCGCTCAGGAAGCCTACGAGAAAATGTATGAGACGCTGGGCAGCAAGAAGCGCGACGGCCGCTATCAGCCGATCCACTATCGCCTGGCGACGCACTGGGCGCGCCTGATTGAGCTGCTCTACGCCGCCGAGCGCATGGTGGAGTTGATCCACGACCCGGAGATCACCGACCCCAACCTGCGCACGCCGGTCACCAGCACGCCGGATGAAGGCGTGGGCTGCGTGGAGGCGCCACGCGGCACGCTGACGCATCACTACTGGACGGACGAGAAAGGCATCCTGACGCGCGTCAACCTGATCGTGGGCACGACCAACAACTATGCACCGATCGCCATGTCGATTCGCAAGGCGGCACAGGGATTGATCAAGAAAGGGACGGCCATCACCGAGGAGATCCTCAACCGCATCGAGATGGCCTTCCGTGCTTACGATCCATGCATGGCGTGTGCTACGCATGCCTTGCCGGGTCAGATGCCGCTGGAGGTGATCATCCGCGACGCGGATTACACCATCATCGATCGCGTGGTGCGGGAGGGCCGCTAGTGTCATTCCCCCGCAGCGAGAGGCGGGAGTCTGTTCCCCCTCCCGCCCACACCACGGGGGCGAGTCGACACCTTTCTCCCGCAGCGCGTAGGAGCGAAGGATGATTCGCCCCTACAGGGGTTGGAGGGTGGGGACACATCCCCCTCTCTCCCTTAGTGGTGGGAGAAGGGGCTGGCAGACAACGCGCCGGAAGGGCGTGCCATAGATCCGACGCGTCATTGGAAGGGAGGAGGAAACGATGGTCTCACCTGAGCTGCTGCGCCGCTTTCCATTGTTTGGCGGGCTGACGATCGAGCAGATCAACACCTTGGCGATGGCCGCGGAAGAAATGACCGCGGAAGCGGGCCACTGGTTCTTCCGCCAGGACGAGGCGTTGCACGACATGTATCTAGTGCTGGAGGGACAGGTGGGCATCGTGGTGGAGCTGCCGCGTCAGGAGGTCGTCACCAGCACCGTCGGCCCGGGTGACCTCTTCGGCTGGTCGGGCCTGGTGCCGCCGCACGAGACCACCGCCGGCGCCAAGGCGCTGACGCCCTGCCGTGTCGTGCGCTTCGACTGCGAACGCATCCGCAGCGCCTTCCCGGCGGATTGGCAGTTCGGCTGCCTGATGATGGAGAAGATGGCCCAGGTGATCCGCGAGCGGCTGCGCGACCTGCGCATGGAGGCGCTGCCGGCCTACGTGCAGTAGGGCACGGCCGTCTATCCGCGCCGCGACCGTCGGGGAGTGCACCTGCGGTAGTGTGTGGGTGCGCCGCAGGGCTGAAGCCCTGGGCTGGTAGCTCAAACCCTGACGGGCTGGTGGGATGGGGTCGGCTTTAGCCGACTTGGGGTGCCAGCCGCGGGCTTTCGCCCGCCGGCTGGTAGGGTGGACTGAAAAGGGTGTGCGTCGGATGCCCTCCTCCTGGCGCCGCCCCGCGTGGGGGTTGATCGTCTCGATCTCTGCCGATGTCGTCTATGGTGACCGTTGACCTTCTGGCACGTTGGCCCTTCTTCGCCGGGCTGGATGCGCGGGTGTTGGACGCGCTTGCTGCGCTTGCCAACTTGCAGCACTTTTCTGAGGGTGCGACGATCTTCCGCCAGGGCACGCCGGCCACCCACCTGTATCTCCTGCTGGAGGGCTGGGTGGACTTGACGATCGACGCGGATGTCCGGAGCGTGCGGCGTGAATTGCTGATGACGCTCACCCAGGGGGAGGTCTTCGGCTGGTCGGCGGTGGTCGAGCCGTATGTCTACACCGCCGCGGCGCAGTGTGCCACGCCGGTGGTGGTGTTAGCTTTCTCCGGCGCTGATCTGCTGGCGCTTTTTGCGACGGATGCGCGCTTGTGTTACACGCTGATGAACCGCATCTGCCGCGTGATTGCGCGGCGTCTGGAGACCACACGAGCGCAATTGGTGGGCTTGTTTTGGGCGCGCTGAGGTAGACCGGTGAATTAGGTGTGATCCAAATATTGCTTGAATTGTTTCAGGCACTATGCTATTAATGTTTCAGCAAAACAAATTAGAAGCTCTCTATTTGGTCCGTTTTTCCTATAAAATCGCCAGTGGGCTCTCTCCAATTGTGCTCTGAGCACCGAAAGAAAAGGAGGAGGAGAAATGAGCATCTTCCGTGCCCGCTGGTGTGACCAAGGGGTCTGGGAACGGATGTTGGCCCATTTTGCCGATAACCCGGATATGGAGCACGTGATCGTGGACAGCACGATGGTGCAGGCGCATCCCGGTGCGGCAGGAGCTTCAAAAAAACGGGGGACAAGCTGCTCAGGCTTTGGGACGCAGTCGCGGCGGGTTCAGCGCCAAAATCCACGTCAGCGTGGACGGCTTGGGCTATCCGCTGCGGTTTATCGTGACCGCCGGGCCATGGCACGCCATCACTCAAGCGCCGGCACTGATTGCCGGGTATGCCTGCCAGGATGTCATCACCGACCGCGGCTACGA
>JANXAX010000015.1 GCA_025062175.1 Anaerolineae bacterium
AGCTACTGGCACATATTCACGCGCTACTGGGGTAACCGACACGTGGCGCTTGCTTTGGGACATTGCCCAGATGAAAGCGGCTACGAGTAATAGCACCACGAGCCAGCCGACGATGCCCAGCTCTTTATGTTGGACCACGATCGGAGCGACAATAACCGAGACCAGGTTGACCACCTTGATCATCGGGTTGAGCGCTGGCCCGGCAGTGTCCTTGAGCGGGTCGCCCACGGTGTCGCCCACCACGGATGCCTTATGGCGTTCTGAGTGCTTGCCCAGGTTGTTGGCCGGGTCACGCGGCTCATCCTCGATAGTCTTCTTGGCATTATCCCACGCACCACCGGCATTTGCCATAAAGACGGCTAACAGCTGACCGGAAAGGATGATGCCCGCCAAGAAACCGCCCAGCGCTTCGACCTGGAGCACCAGGCCCACCAGGATGGGGGACACCACCGCGATCAAGGCGAGTGGCACCAATTCCTTCTGAGCCGCTTCGGTCGAGATGGACACTGCACGTGCGTAGTCCGGTTTGACCTTGCCTTCCATCACTCCAGGAATGCGGAACTGACGACGCACTTCCGTGACCATCTGACCGGCAGCACGGCTGACAGCGCGAATGGCAAACGAAGAGAACAACCAGGGGATGGCACCGCCAAGCAGCATGCCGATGAAGACCAGGGGCTTGGCGACGTTGATACCCTCCATCAAAGCCTGTGGATCTACTACTCTTACGTCGGTGATAAAGGAACCGAAGAGCGACACCGCTGCGATAACTGCCGAACCGATGGCGATCCCTTTGGTGATCGCCTTGGTAGTATTGCCCACCGCATCCAGGTCAGCCATGATCTGGCGCGCCCTTTGATCCAGACCGGCCATCTCACCGATGCCGTTGGCATTGTCCGAGATGGGGCCGTAGGAGTCCATAGCCACGTTGTTGCCGGTCAGGGTCAACATGCCGATGCCGGAGAGCGCCACGCTGTACAGGACAAAGGAGAACAGCTCGGCTCCCGAATAGCCGGGCACGTTGCCGTAGATCAGCACGGCCAGGCCGATGGTAGCAGCGATCACAAAAATCGCCCAAACACTGGATTCATAACCGACGGAGAGACCGGTCAGGATAGTGGTGGCCGGGCCGCCATCAGTGCTCTCGCGGATCTCGCGCACCGGCGAGCCCTCGGAACCAGTGAAGTAATCGGTCACTCGGTCGATTGTGATGGCCAGAGCTACCCCGACCACAGTGGATAGGAAGGGCCGCCACCAACCGCCCGGCACATCCTGCATGTAGACGAAGGCCACAATCCCAAACAACACAATCGAAATCGCTGCTGAAGTGAGGAAGCCGCGGAAGATGGCGTGCATCGCATCGGTCGGACCGCCTTCTCGACCGCCCTTCACCAGGTAGGTGCCGAAGATCGAGGACAGCACACCGATGCCGCGCACCAGCAAGGGGAACACAATCCAGTTCAGATGTCCGGTGATGCGCACCAACGCCAGACCCAGAATCAACGCGGAGACGATGGTGACCTCGTAGCTCTCAAAGATGTCAGCCGCCATCCCAGCACAGTCGCCCACATTGTCCCCCACCAGGTCGGCGATCACCGCGGCATTGCGTGGGTCGTCCTCCTCTAGACCAGCTTCCACCTTGCCCACCAGGTCGGCCCCCACGTCGGCGGCTTTGGTGTAAATGCCACCGCCAACGCGCATGAAGAGCGCGATCAGAGTGCCACCGAAGCCAAACCCCAGCAAGGCATCCGGCGCTGCCTTGCCGAAGATCAGGAAGATCACGGTGCCGCCAAACAGCCCCAATCCATCGGTGAGCATGCCTGTGATCGTCCCGGCCCGGTAGGCGATGCGCAGCGCATCCCCAAAGCTGTAACGGGCAGCACTGGCCACGCGCACATTGCCCTCCACTGCCATGCGCATGCCAATCTGCCCTACCGCCAGCGAGAAGCCGGCGCCCATCAGGAAGGCCATGGCACGGCCAAAGGCAATGACGAGCCGCGCGTTCTCACCGAACTCTTCGGTTGCTTCTGGCGTTGGCCTCACGATCCATACGCTTAAGAACAAGAGAACGGTGAGGACGCCGATAAAGGGGAGGATCGTACGCAGTTGGCGCATCAGATAGGCATCTGCGCCTTCCTTGATAGCGCTCCAAACACGCTGCATTTCCTCGGTGCCTTTGTCCTCCCGAAGGATTTGGACGCGCAAAAAATAGGCGTAGATAAGACCCAAAATGGCTACGCCTACCACACCAAACAAAGCGTAGGTTTCAAATAGGGTCATCCCGTGCATGGAGCTCTATAACCTCCTTCAGTGTTATGATTGCTGCTTAACAGTACACAAAAAAGCTCCTGTTTCCATCAGTTCAGAACAGGAGCCGTCACTTCGTTCCGTTGAAGGTGCTGCGCTCCTTTGTATGGGTACGCACACCAATCTTATAGTTTAGTCTTGCCTAAGCAGAATGTCAAAAACGGCAGAGGGTGGAAAACTTCTAGGAATAAGGCAATTAAATGAACAAACAGGCATCATGGACATTTGCAAGATCACATTGGTGATGCTCTATTAAGTCAGGACAATACCAGTGGACGGTCCACGGGGTCAACCTGATAACTTGGAGTGAAGCCAACATCAGAGCATAGGGGCGCATCATCCATCTCAAGGGACGCGCTACGGGCCTCCTTGGCTCATCTTTCGTACTGTCCTGGACCTGAGTAAAATTAAGGCTTATGAAGCACACGGATTGGCAGCACATGGGGTTGTGCATCGCGATCATCTGGGGAGGATTCGCCCTGCGTCTCTATCGCCTGGGGGCTCCGAGCTTATGGTACGACGAGACTGTAAGCGCCTATCTCGCCCGCCAATCTGTCCCTGATTTGATCCACCACACGGTCCACGATATTCATCCTCCAGCCTACTATGTTTTCCTTCATTATTGGATGCGTTGGGTGGGTGATAGCGAGTTTGCTTTGGCCTTTTTCTCCCTGATTTTTGGGGTGCTATTGATCGCACTCACCCATCGTCTGGCGTGTCGTCTGTTGGGTCAACAGGCAGCGCTGTGGTCCGCCTTTCTCGTCGCCATATCCCCTTTCCACCTTTGGTACTCCCAGGAAGTCCGCATGTATACGCTGGCCGCTGTGGTTGGGATGTTGGCCTGGTGGTATGCGTGGAGGATATTCCAAGGTGAAAGGCGTACAATAGGGTATTACGTGTTAGCCGCTGCGAGCGGACTGTACATCCTGTACTATTTTGCCTTTTTGCTTATCGCAATCCATCTTGCTGTCCTGTTATGCGTTGTCTCAACATCACAACACAGCCGGAGTTGGCTGCCCGGTTGGCTCCTAGCTCAAGGGTTGGTGCTTGCGCTTTATGTTCCGTGGCTGCCGATCGCGTGGCGACAGGCGGTCGAGCCACCGGTACCACCATGGCGTAGTTTCGTCCCGTGGCACCTCGCTCTAGTAGAGACATGGAGTGCCTTCGCTTTTGGGCAATCGGTGCAATGGGAGCAGATATGGCCGTTGCTGGTGATGGTCGGCGGCCTCTTCGGCCTGGGTCTCGCGGTGCACCTGAAGACACTCCATCAGAAACGGTGTGCGCCGCTTGTGGGATTTGGTCACCTGAGTGGCCGGGGAGTGTCGATATGGCTGGCTAGTATCACGCTAGGACCTCTTTTATTAATCAACCTGGGATCGCTGCTGACCCCGCTCTATCATGTGCGCTATACATTTACTTACTCGCCCCCGTTCTACATGCTTGTGGGAGCAGGACTGGCGTGGCTGGTGCAACGCATGCGCTTCGCCGGCGCCTTGAGCGTGCTGGGATTGCTGCTGGGAACAGGGTTCAGTTTTTGGCAACTGCACACCCATCCTGCCTACACCGCGGATGACCTGCGGGGCGCTGTGCAGTTTATGGCAGCGCGTTGGAGGCCCGGGGACGCGATTCTGATTCACGCTGGTTATGCATATCCCGCTTTTCTGTATTATTACCGCGCACCGCTGGCCGCCCGGATGCGCCTGGATGATTACCGGTCATCCGTCCCCTCTGCTCATCCTCTGGTGTTGCAGACCGGTATCATTGGGGGTTCGGATCACCTAGGATGGGGCGACGCAGCAGCAGATTTCTATCCGACCACGGAGGCTGACACTGCCCTAGCTCTGGCACGGGTACTACGCGACTATCCGCGCGTGTGGGTCCTGCGTATTTACGACACCGTGGCCGATGGCAAAGGTTTTGTGCGTCGTTGGCTGGCAGAGCACACTATTCCCTTTGAGGATCAGCTCTTCGCGGGCTCTTCGTACGTACGCGTTCAAGGGTTTATGGCGCGTCATCAACCCCTGCCGCCCCCGTCACAGCCGGTGGCGTTGGAGGGCGATATCGCTTTGCGCGGCTGGACCTGTCCTGCCGAGACACCGGTCGGCGCATTCCTGGATGTAGTGTTATGGTGGGAGATCACCGGCGAGCGACCCAGACATTCCCCACCCTATGCCGTATCGTTAAAGCTGTGGAGTGCCCAGGATCAGAAATTGGCTGCCCAGCAGGATGAATGGCCATTGGGCAACCTGTTATGGACACCAGCATGGCCACAATATCTGCCCATGCGTCATCCGATGCGCCTCGAGATACCCCACCAACTGTCTCCTGGCCGTTATCGGCTCGAGCTCCAGGTTTATGACTCGGTGACGGTCCGTCCTTTTGCCCGTCTAGATGGTGCAGGGAATGCGCTGACACTCGCATGGATTACAGTCACCCCTCCGGAACACACCCTTTCGCTTGGATATCCTGGACCACCCCGTTATAATCCGGATACTAATGAGATGAGGTGATCATGGATCTCACCCATCTGCTTCCTGATTGGACCAGTCTCCTGCTCATTCCCGGCCTGGTGGTCGGCTTCACTGTCCATGAACTGGCCCATGCGTACGTCGCTTACTGGTGGGGGGACATTTCCCAGAGGGTTCGCGGGCGTATCTCATTCAATCCACTCCGCCATATATTCTGGCTGGGTATGATCACATTCCTGCTCTTCGGCTTTGGCTGGTCGAAGCCCGTCCGAATGGAGCTCGACAAATTACGCCATCGCTACTGGGGATTGCTGGCGGTAGCTTTGTCCGGCAGCGTGGCCAACATTTTGCTCGCTATGGCTTATAGTATGATCACGTTGATGATGGCAGCAACGGTGGCGCTCTTTAATGACAGGGATGCTTTCGAGGTGCTCAGCTTGATCACGTGGGAATCGACCGCCGAGGCAAACGTCGCTGCGGTGGCCGCTGCTTTCACCGGCTATGTCGTCTACACCAACCTGGCACTCGCTTTCTTCAACCTGCTGCCGCTTCCGGGGCTGGATGGTTTTTATGTACTTGCGAGCCTGTATGGCCTGGCCCGCCGGGCCTCTGGATCGTATGCTACAACTGTAGATGAGCGGCGCGCAAATGTAACATATCAGAACCGAGGGACGACCAGCCAGGTTGGTCGTCAACTGGCCCACATCCATTTCGAACGCGGCGCAGCGTATCACGCTGAGGGCCACTACGAGGATGCGATTGCGCGCTACCGTCAGGCAATCGCCAGCGACCCACATTATGGCCCGGCGTACATCAACCTGGGACTAGCGTATCTTGCCGCAGGACAACGCGATCATGCCATCCAGGCCTTTCGTGGCGCAATCCGTATGGCGGCGGACGAAGCCTCACGCCAGCAAGCCTGGCAGCAATTGTATCAGCTGAGCCGATATCGTCCTCTGAACGAGTTACAGGCCACCAACCCGGTCGAGCCCACTAGGCCGTGGACAAAAGTGGAACCAGGGATTGATTGGCAGACCACTCGTACCGCTGTGTTCATCCTACTAGGCCTCGCGATGGGTCTATATGTCGGGCTCACCCTAGTGTTGATCCGTTTTCTTTAAGGGCGCGCTCGCGGCACCCTGTCCGCCGTCACTGTCGGAGATCAGCAGCCGTGCCACAAACGGGGACAATGTCTCGGCGGCTAGGCGATGCCCTGCAGGCGTCCAGTGTCCATCGTGGCGGAAATGCAAAGGGGGAGCATCCGCGCGGGATGCTACACTACGGAAAACAGGGAGCAGGTCGAAATAGGGGATCTTCGCCTCCTCCAAAATCCGAGCAATACGTCGGTTGGGGAGGTCCAGATCGTATTCTTGATCGGCCATTTGGGAATAGCGTTGTAACGTAGCAGCCCAACGCTCCGGATATATCTGTTCAGGAGCACCAATGATGACGACAGCTAGTTGTCCACCACGAGCATTTATCTCGGTCGCGAGCCGACGTATGATGGCTGCAGTGAGTGCCCAAGCCTCCTGCCATTGAGGATCATCCGAGCGTTGGTAGACACCATAAAGAAGGGGGACGGGAGGATCTTGGGCAGCAAAAACGGCCATCACTCCTAACAGTCCACTAGAACCGAACCATCGTAACAGGAGGGCATTCTCGCGCAAGCGAGGGATGAGGAAGCGGTATAAAGCGCTATGCTGATTCAGCCATTCTCCAACCGGCAACAGCGGTGCCGGTGCTGTCTTGGAAGCCTCGGAGTGGGTAAAGGGAAACGTGGGTAGGATGAGATTTTCACCTTCAAGGCGGAAGAAAGGCTTCTGCACTGCGCCGTGGAGGCGGGCAACTTCCAAAGGGGCATAGTTGTTCAGCACGTCGTTGTGCGGGAAGAAGAGGAGCAGAACAAGTTCGGGCTGATAACGAAATCCTTCAATGGCATAGAAGATCGCTTCCTGATCGGTGCCCCAGCCGCCGACGCCGGCATTGATCACCTCCACGCGATGCCCCATATTATTTAACTTGGCTTCTAACTGCTTGGCGAATGTCACTTCAAGCGGCACCTGGAGCGCCTCGGCAAAGGAATCGCCCAAGATCAGCACGCGGGATATTCCAGTGGGCTTAGCATACCCGATCTCGCGGTCGCGCAAGCCGCGTGCATTGATGTGCACTACGACCTGAAACTCCCCATACTCGCTGGATACCACACCGCCACTGTTGGGGACGTGAAACCAGCCTAGGTAGGGATGGGGTTCCCATAGAGGTGGGTGGAGCTCGGCTGGCGGGGCGACACCGGCCAGGCGCACCATCCCTTCCAGCAACAGCAGAGGCAACACGGTACCCAAGCCAACAAGGGCAAGTCTTCCGAATAGCGTGCGCAATGTCCTCATAGCAAGGTTCGCCCAATCCGTATCGGGTCAGTGGCGGCAGTATAGGATGGGCTCAATAGAATTGACAAATTTGAGTAGAAGCGCTTTACTTACAGTTCTAGTTTGCCAAAGAAAGGAGCATTCATCACGATGGACGTCCAAGCGAGAAAAACAGCGTTGCGTATGTTCACCTACGGCGTATACCTGTTGGGAATGAAGCACGATACCACCTACAACGCCAGCACAGTGAGCTGGCTCAGCCAGGTGAGTTTTGATCCACCGTTGGTGATGGTGGCATTGCGGAACGACAGTCTCACACTCAACATGGTGCTGGCATCTAGGGGGTTCACAATCAATCTCCTGAGCGACCATCAGAAGGACATGGCTGGCCAGTTTTTCAAACAAGCCACCTATCAGGACGGCAAGCTAAATGGCTATGCTTTTGAGCCGGGCGCTCAAACTGGTGCCCCCATATTTACGGAGGCTCCGGCTTGGTTAGAGTGCAAAGTGCTGGAGACCATCCGGCGCGGCGATCACACAGTGATCATCGCTGAGGTGGTTGAAGCGGGCGTGCGCGATGAGAAAGCTGTCCCCCTGGCATTGCGCGATACCCCCTGGCAGTATGGTGGGTAAAATCTAATAATGGGACGCGATGACACTGAATGGTGGGACGATTTTGAGGAGTTGGATCCTCTGTTTTCCTCGTCGCGTAGCCCCACAGATGCCGAGATTGTCGAAATTGTCAATCGCTTCGTGCAAGGGGATCTGACCAATCTCGAAGCAGAAGCTGCCTTTGAACGGTTGCGCCGGGCCAAGAAACGGGTGCTGCCGGTGGTGATGGACCTGTGTCGGTCGCACGAGCTGAGGCTGCATAGTGTCGGGGCAGATCTGATCTCGGAGCTCCAGCTCGCCCAGGCGAAGAAACCTTTGCGGGAACTCATTGAAGACCCAGCCCTGGAGGATGAGCACAAGCTCTTTCTTCTGAGAGCGCTGGAAGCGCTCGGGGGCTTGTCGCCGGGCGAAAATCCTCTGCTCTATCTGCGAGACCCTCTGCGCGTCGCTCGCAAAGCACAAGAAACTTTCTTCGAGATTATCAGCAATCCACTGGAGCTCACCCGATTGTTGGAGGAACAGCTTGGGAGCGAGGAGTTCCAACCCCTATTAGATTCCCGCATGCTCGAAGAGATCGCCTCCACGCGCGATCGACGTGCGCTGCTTTTCTTCCGGTGCTTGCTCCACGCGCCACAGGATAGAGTGGTGCTGAAAGCGATCGAGGGATTACGTAAGATCGGTGATCCGGATGTGATCCCGATTCTGGAAGAGCGTTCCGTGTATGACCCATCGCACCAGGTGCGTGAAGCAGCACAGGATGCCCTCGGCCGTCTCTCTCACGCGACACCTGCATGCGAGCCTTCCATTCTTCATTTGCCACTGACACCCCCTTCGGTGGAACGTTGTGCCTTGAGCACCATCGATGGACGGGGAGCGCAAATGTGCATCTTGATCTGGCGCATGACCGAAGGAGAGCGCGTCGGGCTCAATGTTCTATTCAACGATGAGGATGGAATTAAAGAATGTATCGTCGTGGAAGGCGATAAACCGATCGCCGTGCTTGAGGAAGCGCTGGATGATGACTTTGAGATAGCGGGGGCGCACGTCTCAATGGTAGAGGTCACTCTAGCCCAGGCTCGCAATGAGCTGGAACATGCTTATCGGCTCAGCCTGCACGCCCGCAAACGTTTGCCCCCTGTTTACATCGCGCTGCGCGATTGGCTGCTCGGGGAGGATCGAAGTGCAGTGATTCCTTATCCCCTTCCCCAGGTTCAACCAGAAGAGGTGGGGGCACTTCTCCAACAAAGCCCCGAGCTCTTCCGCTTGGTTGAATTCAGCTCCTGGTTCTTTGAATTCCCAGGTTCGGAAGCCAAGTGGCGCCGATACGGAAAAAAGTTCCTTCTGGAAAGGTCAGAAGAAGGGCGCGCGGAGCTGATCACCCAGGCGCTTACAAGAGTGCTCAGCCCAGAATTGTGCGCCCGGATCAAGAACCGTCTGGAACGCCAAGCCTGGCTTTTGGCGCAGCTCTACGAGGACGAGGAGCTACCGAAAATGGCGCTTGCGGCATCGGCGGCATTGGGGGCCACCTCCGAGGTGTCCCCTTTGGAACATCCCTTCTTGCGCGAGATGATGCGGCAAAGCCTTGAGCTGATCAACATCACCTTCTAAGAGCCGTCCTGGCAAATCCGATCCGATGTGCTCATCTGGTGCGCCGAAGCCAGACAAGCGACGATGCAGATATGTTGCACCACCCACCTATCATCTCTGAGGTCCAGAATCCGAGCAGGTGCAATACGCTGAAGTGTCCTCTTCCCCTTTTTGCCATACACGAAGTTTCGATGGGCACAGCTGAGAGCTTGTTATTCACTCTATCCAAATATATCGCCACGGAGGGAATCGATGATCATCCAGCTTTCAGACGGACGTCAAATCCCTGTGGAAATGCACAAGGTTCGAATCGTGCAACAAACCAACCTTCCGCCCGCTGCGCAACGCCTGCGTGCCATCACAGAAGCCGGATACAACACCTTCCTCCTGCGCACCCGCGATGTCTTTCTCGACATGCTGACCGACAGTGGCACCAATGCGATGAGCGACGCGCAGCAGGCAGCGATGATGGTCTCCGATGATGCATATGCCGGCAGCGAAAGCTTCTACCGCTTGGCAGCAGCAGTCAAAGACGTATGGGGGTTCGAATATGTGTTGCCCGTGCACCAGGGAAGGGCCGCAGAACATCTGCTCGCCAAAGTGTTCGTCAAACCCGGCAGTGTGGTGCCAATGAACTATCACTTTACCACGACCCGTGCTCATATCGAGCTGGCCGGTGGCTCGGTTTTGGAGATCTACACCGACGAAGCGCTCAACACACAAAGCACCTTTCCATTCAAGGGCAATCTCGACCTAGAGAAGTTCACGCGGGTCATCGAAGAGTACGGGCCAGAGCGCATCGCCTATGTGCGCATGGAAGCCACCACCAACCTTCTGGGCGGCCAGCCCTTCTCGCTCGGCAATCTGCGGGAGGTGCGACGCATCGCTTCCCAGCACGGCATTCTAGTGGTGCTGGATGCCAGCTTGATCTCGGAGAATGCTTATTTTATCAAACAACGCGAGGCAGGGTATCAAGATAAATCCATCCAGGAGATCATGCAAGAGATGATGAGCCTGGTGGATCTGATTTATCTTTCGGGCCGCAAGAGCACCAACGTGCGCGGGGGTCTGATTGCCACCAACAACCGTAAAATCTACTCGGATTTGCTGGCCTGGTTGCCGGTATACGAGGGGTTTGCCACCTACGGTGGCATGTCCACCAAGGAAATCGAAGCGATGGCAGTCGGAATCCGCGAAATGGTGGACATCAATGTGGCAGGCAGCTCCGCAGAGTTCGTCAAATACTTTGTCGAGCGGTTATATGCAAATGGTGTGCCGGTGGTCACGCCGCCGGGAGGGCTGGCATGTCACCTGGATGCCATGCGCTTCGTCCCCCATATTCCCCAGACAGCCTATCCGGCAGGGGCATTGGCGGTGGCCGTATATCTTGCCTCCGGGGTGCGTCCCATGGAACGGGGCACGCTCTCCTCGGACCGGGACAAAGATGGCAATGAAATCCTGGCCGATTTAGAGTTGGTGCGCCTAGCTGTTCCGCGCAGGGTGTATTCTCTGTCGCAGATTGAATATGCAGTCGATCGGATCACCTGGCTGTATCACCATCGTGATCTCATCGGGGGTCTCAAGTTTGTCGAAGAACCACCCGTATTGCGTTTCTTCTTCGGCAAGCTGGCACCGCTGGACGATTGGGGGGCCAAGTTGGTTGCCGCATATCAGCGTGATTTTGGCCTGAACTGTTAGGTGACCTTGACCCCAAACCTTCAAAGAAGTTCACCCCACGAATCGCGGGGTGAGCTTCTTTGTTTCAGAATCGGCATCGACTGCTTCTCATCCTTGAGAAGCGGAGTTCAAATCAAGTCGCGCGTAAGAGCGGCGGGCCGATTCGCTCGCACAAGCGGCGGGTTAACCATTCTCTCACGGCTCCGATATCCGGCGCATCCGCCAGGCGCGACTTGAGTTCGCTAGCCTTTTATAGGTTGCCGCTTTCCATGGCCGTTTCCAAACTTGAAGGCCAATTCCCTGCAGCCAAATACTTGACATTCCAACTCAACTATGCTATACTTGTTTCCAGATGGTCAGGTGATCATGAGCTGCAATAGTGGGTTTGGGAGGTAGGATGCGATGCGCATTTCGACACGAGGGCGCTACGCTTTGCGTGCACTGCTAGATGTGGCGTTGCACGAGAGTGAGGGGCCGGTATCGCGTCAGGATATTGCCGCGCGTCAGGAAATCTCCGCGGAGTATCTGGCGCAGCTGTTCCGATCTCTGGCGACGGCAGGGCTGGTCCGGGGCGTGAAAGGGCCTGGAGGAGGATATGTCTTGGGACGTGACCCGGCGACCATCCGGGTGGGAGATGTGTTGCGTGCTGTGGAAGGGCCAATTGCCGCCGTGCATTGTGCGATCCCCCAGACAGGCAACCGGCGACGGTGTCGTCGGATTGACAGCTGTGTGACCCACTTGGTGTGGGAGCAGATGAGCACAACAATCAACAATATGCTCGACTCGGTCACCTTAAAGGACTTGTGCCTCAAGGCGCGGGAACTGGCCGGGTTGACATCCGAATGCAATGGGCCCCCCGCCTCTCAAAAAGGTGCTTTAGCCGAGGCAGGCTACATGTACGTCATCTAAGTCTCAACCGAGTTTGATGGCACAACTGAAGCTACGGATACCACTGATTCTGCATGATCTCAAGGAGGTATGAAACCGTCAATGAAAATCGCAAATGATGTCACCGAGCTCATTGGGAACACCCCCCTGGTGCGCATTCGCCGTCTCACCCAAGGATGTGTAGCCGACGTGGTGGCCAAGCTAGAGTTCTACAACCCGGCCCATAGTGTCAAAGACCGCATCGGGGTCGCGATGATTGAGGCGGCTGAAAAGGCAGGACTGATCAAGGAAGATACGATCATCCTGGAGCCCACCAGCGGTAACACCGGCATTGCTCTGGCATTTGTATGTGCCGCCCGGGGTTATAAGTGCACTCTGGTGATGCCTGAAACGATGAGCATGGAACGCCGGATGTTGCTGCGTGCCTATGGCGCCGAGCTGGTGCTCACCCCCGGTTCCGAAGGAATGCCCGGCGCGGTGCGACGGGCCGAAGAAATGGCCGCTGCAGATCCGCGCTATTTCATTCCCAACCAGTTCAAGAACCCCGCCAATCCGGAGATTCACCGCCGGACCACTGCTGAGGAGATTTGGCGGGATACAGACGGCCAGGCAGATATCCTGGTGGCAGGCGTGGGCACAGGTGGGACCATCACCGGTGTGGGAGAGGTGATCAAGGCGCGCAAACCCTCTTTCCAGTGCATCGCGGTTGAACCGGCTGGGTCGCCGGTGCTTTCCGGTGGACAGAGGGGCCCCCATCGCATCCAGGGCATCGGCGCCGGGTTCATCCCTGAAGTGCTGAACACCCAGATCTATGACGAGGTCATCCAGGTGAAGGACGAGGATGCATTCGAAACCGCGCGGAGGATGGCGCGCGAGGAGGGTTTGCTGGTCGGCATTTCCTCTGGAGCGGCGATGTGGGCCGCACTACAAGTCGCGCGAAGGCCGGAAAATGCTGGCAAGATGATCGTGGTGATCATCCCCTCGTTCGGCGAACGCTATCTCAGCACAGCGCTATTTGCCGATCTGGCAGGATGACTGTGCGCGGATTCAGTGTATCGGGAAGAAGTTCACCCCGACGCATCCCGGCCCGGCGTGCACTCCCAGCGCTGGTGACAACTGGGTGACTAGAACCTCGACACAATCGAAAGCGTCAAGCACTAACTTTAAAAGCGCCGCTGCTCGCTCCGGAGCAGCGGCGTGTGTTATCGCGACCTTGATGGGCGACTGGGCTGCGCCGCGTGCAGCCATCAAATCAATCATCCTCCTCATCGCGTGGGGGATGCTGCGTGCCGTGCCCACCGGCACAATGACGCCTTCCTCCATACTAATGATAGGTTTCACATTCAAAAACGTCCCGATCAAGTGCTTAGCCCGACCGATGCGCCCGCCCAGATATAAATAGCGCAACGTATCGGCCGTCTTGAGCATGCAACCCGTCCGGCTGACTCGCTGTGCCGTTGCAAGCACCTCTTCAATTTCGGCGCCATTCTGGGCCGCGCGGGCAGCCTCGACAGCCGCCCAGCCATGCACCATCGCCACCTGGAGGGTGTCTAACACATGGATCTGCAAGTGGGGGAACTGTGCAGCGGCGATCTCGCGCGCAATCTGTGCGGATTGATAGGCGCCACTCCCCTTGGAAGTCATAGTCAACACGACGATTTGGGAAGCGCGCGCTGAAACGCGCTCAAAAGCTCGCAAATAATCACCTGGGCCGGGATTGGCCGTCGTCGGCAATTGTGTTGCGGAAGGGAGCCACCGGTAAAACTCCTCAGGTGTGACATCGACCGCATCGCGGAATGTCTCGTGCCCACGGTGGATATAATAAGGCACCAGCTCGATCTGCAGGCTCTCCACCAGGGAGCGGGGAATGCTGGCGCATGTATCAGTCACGATTGCGATCACGAGCTAAGCTCCTGCCCGAATGGGAAAATAGCTGACGCCGATCATCCCCGGGCCGGTATGAACACCCAGGGCCGGCGAGGTTTGCGTGATATACATCTCACGGCAATCGAACGTGCGAGTGACCAGCTCGCGCAACGTCGCGGCGCGGTCGGGAGCGGCGTTATGGGTGATCATCACCTTGATAGGTCCCTTCCCAGCACCGTTATCCGCCATCATGTCGATCATTTTCTGGTATGCCTGTTCGATGCTCCGTGCCTGTCCCATCGGCACCACAATACCGTCGGCCATGCTGACAATGGGCTTGATGTTGAGCAAGGTGCCCACCAGGTGCTTTGCCTTGCCAATGCGTCCGCCGAGATAAAGATAGCGCAGCGTGTCGAACGCTTGCAGCATCAGCCCGGAACGTGCCACATAACGGGCCGCCTCGGCGACTTTTTCTAAACTGCCCCCTTGCAGCGCCACGTTGGCTGCCTCGATGGCAGCTAACGCATGCACACCAGAGACTTGCAGCGTGTCGATCACCTCGATGCGAACACCCGGGATGCGCGCCTCGGCCATCTCCCGCGCCACACAGCCCGCCTGGTAGGCACCACTTCCCTTGGAGGTCATGTGGATGGACACGATCCCGCTGGCACGTTGGGCAGCGCGCTCAAAAGCTTGCAGGTAGTCACCCGGTCCTGGATTGGCCGTTGTGGGCAGTCTCTGGGCCGAGGGCAACCAGCGATAGAACTCCTCAGGGGAGATATCAATCATGTCTCGCAATGTCTCACCCTCGCGATGGATATAATAGGGCACAATTTCAATTTGAAGTGCCTCGACCAGATGCTGCGGGATGCTGGCACATGTGTCCGTAACTACGGCGATCATCGTTCACCTCTTTAACTGTGTCGAAGGATCAGATAATGCACCCCATATTACCTCCGGGGCTGCGAAATCAGCAATTTGGAAAACTCTTTTGGAAAAAGGGTCGCTCGATTTCGTAGCCGGGTGGTTCCCCTGGGCACAGTTCTAGAGCGAGGTGCTATGTCGGCCGGTCAGGGCGGTTGGGTCTGCGGCGATCTTCCGCCATCACAGACGGGATAGGCGCGTCCTCCCTTGTGAAGACGCCCAGCAACACACCCCGTCAAGTGCAACTTCAGTCACCGGCCTTTTATGGGCTGGTGCTTCCATTCGCCTTTCAACTTGAAGTGTACCCCCTCCGAACGCTCGTTTGACGCTCCGCGCCGCCCATTCTATAATCCGCATCGGCATGCTCATCTGGGGCGCTTTCGGTTCGGCCGGCGAAATGGCAGATATCCGATGACTGCGATCCTGGTGTTGCACGGTCCCAATCTCAATCTCCTGGGCAGCCGTGAGCCCTCCATTTACGGTTCGCTCACCCTGGACGCGATCAATGCGCGCCTTATGGAATATGCGCAGCGTGAGGGGCTTACGTTACGGACATTTCAGTCCAATCATGAGGGAGCGCTGATAGATGCCTTGCACGATGCGATGCACTGGGCGGACGGGGTGATATTTAATCCTGGCGCATACACCCACACCAGCTACGCGCTGCGCGATGCCATCGCCGCCATCGGTGTGCCCGTGGTCGAGGTGCACCTCAGCAATGTTTACGCACGCGAAGCATTTCGTCACCACTCGGTGCTGGCCCCGGTTTGCATTGGGCAGGTGGCCGGGTTCGGCTGGCGCAGCTACCTGGTAGCGCTTTATGCCCTGCAGGGCTATCTGACAGAGCATCCAGGCAGTCGCCACCTCCGGACGTGAGGCTACACCTATGCCTCGTCTCCCCCTGATGTTTCGCGTAGCGGTCTCATCTACGCTGGCTTTTACTCTCTTGATAACTCTTCTAAGGGGGCCCACAACCGCACATCCGCACACCAACACGTCTGTCCCGTCTGAAGTGCAGCAGTTGATGCAGCGGATGACCTCGTTGGAAAAAGTGGGGCAGCTCTTCCTCGTCGCCTTCCAAGGCAACGATGTCTCGGCTAATTCGGACATCGCACGCCTGATCCAGCAAGTGCGGATTGGCGGCGTGGTGTTGTCACCTGCATACTACAACTTTGTCAATCATGCAGATACGCCCCGACAGCTGCTCCAGCTGACCAACCGCCTGCAGTTACTGGCGCTCACGGCGCCCGAGGGGCAGCTCTCGTATATGCCTATAGCATCCTATACGCCCATCCCTTTGTTTATTGCACTCAACGAGGAAGGTGATGGCCCCCCTTACACTGCTCTGTGGGGAGGTATGCCTCCTCTGCCCAGTGCAATGGCATTAGGGGCGACGTGGAACCCCTCCTCTGCGGAACAGGTGGGTGAGATCGTGGGCGCTGTGCTGAGCGCCTTGGGGGTGAATATGCTCCTCGGTCCTTCGCTGGATGTGCTCGACCGTCCGCCACTCATTGCAACGAGCACGATCGGCATCCGTTCCTTCGGGGGAGATCCCTTTTGGGTGAGTAAGTTCGGGCAGGCGTACATCCGGGGAGTCCACCGGGGCGCGCAAGGCGGCGTGCTCACAGTGGCAAAACATTTCCCTGGCCTGGGGAGTGCCGACCGCGACCCTCATAAGGAGCTGCCCACCATCCAGAAGTCTCTAGAGACGCTGCGCTCGGTGGACTTGGTGCCCTTCTTCTCGGTGGCTGTGTGGCGTGCCGATGATCCCCTCGCCACGACGGACGCCCTGATGGTCTCGCACGTGCGCTATCGCGGATTCCAAGGCAACATCCGTCAGCTGTCGCGCCCACTCAGCTTAGATGCGCAGAACTTGCCCGCCATCCTCAATCTGCCTGAGCTGGCGGCATGGCGTGCCACTGGCGGATTATTGCTCAGCCAAGAGTTGGGAGTGCCCTCCATTCGCAAGTTCTACGACCCCAACCTGGAGACCTTCCCCGCTAAGCGCATCGCCCAAGAGGCATTTCTGGCAGGCAATGACTTGCTCTACCTGGCACGTTTTGACCTGAATGACGATTGGAGCACCCAGATGGCCAACATCGAAGCCACGGTGCTCTTTTTTCGTGACCGCTACGATGCCGACCCCACATTTAGGGCGCGCGTGGACGAATCGGTGGCGCGCATCCTGACGCGCAAGCTGGCCATTTATGGAGAGTTCTCACCCCAGCGGGTGTTGCGGGATGAAGGTGACATTCCAGATATCGCCGATCGGGGATATTCCACTGTGGCAAAGATTGCCCAAGAGGCAGCGACGCTCATCTATCCCAGTGCTGCCGAGCTCTCGGGACGTCTTCCCAGCCCTCCGCTTTCCAATGAGACGATCGTGATCATCACGGATGACCGTCTTGCGCAGGAATGTGAGCGTTGTGTCCCGTATTATGAGATTGAGCCCACTGCGCTCGAGCGGCTAATCCTCAAGTTATACGGCCCGGAGGCAACTGATCAGATCAACCCAGAACGGGTTCAGAGCCTCACCTTTGGAACGCTCAAGAAAGTTCTACTCACCGGCTTGGGAATGCGTCCCCTGTTTCGGACAACTTCCTCGGCTTCCTCGTCGGGAACCCTGTTCTCGACGGCGCCGGGCGACGCGGGGATGGTCACGGCGCCTGCCTCGCCCTTGGGCACGCCCCCGGTTTCAACTGTCACGGCGAACATCGAGCTCGTCCGCAGCGCAAACTGGCTCATTTTTGCTATGCTGGACGTTGACCCGGCCCGTTATCCTGATTCAGATGCACTCAAACTCTTTCTGCGTGAATGGCCCGAGACTCTGGAGGGCAAGAAGCTGATCGTGTTCGCCTTTAACGCGCCTTACTTCCTGGACGCCACCGAAGTCAGCCAGCTGAGCGCCTACTACGGGCTGTATAGCAAGACAGCACCTTTTCTAGAAATGGCAGTCCGCCTGTTGTTCCAGGAGTTTCAGCCGCGCGGAGCGTCCCCGGTGGATGTCAATGCGACCGGCTATCAGATCATCGAAGTGACCCGCCCCGACCCGGCTCAGATTATCAGCCTTGAGGTTGTGACGAGGTCGGGAACAACGGAGGTCACCTCGCTGCCCTCCCTTACCCCGTCTTCGATTGCGCCGGAGGCAACTCCATTGTCCGTCAAACTCGATCTGCGCGTCGGAGATGTGCTCACCCTGCGCACGGGTAGAATCGTGGATCGTAATGGACGGCCGGTGCCGGATGGGACACCGGTCGAGTTTCGCCTGCTAGACGTGGCCC
>JANXAX010000160.1 GCA_025062175.1 Anaerolineae bacterium
GCCGCGCCACGCATCTTTGGAGGGTTGCATCTTTTCCCGCCGTTGGAGGTGGATATGGCGGCCTATCCGCCCGAGGAAGGGGGTGTCTATACCGGACGTATCAAGGTGGAACTGGTGCACGATTTTCACTATCTGTGTCCCGCGCCGCTCAGCCCCGAGCAGGTCGCCGAGCTCAACTGGCTGGCTGCCGCCACCTTTCGAGTGACCGGCTGCCTGGATGTGGCGCGCGTGGACTTCCGGCTGGACGTCCATGATAACAACAAGCCTTATATCCTGGAGATCAACCCGTTGCCTGGTCTCAACCCCCAATATTCCGACCTGTGTATTGAAGCCGCCGCCGATGGGTGGCGCTATGAGGAGCTGGTGAATCGCATCCTGGACGAGGCCGTCCGACGTTATGGCCTGGATCAGAAATGGAGGTGACAGCCCGAATGCGCGCAGATGATCAGGAGCCGCCCGGTGTCGTGGTGCTATACAATCATAGCACGCAGTTGTTGAAGGGGGAGCCACGCGATTTGATCGCCGACCAAGAGGTGGTGCAATGTGCCCACGCGGTTGCAGCGGCGTTACAATACAAGGGCTACCGCACCGCTCTGGTGCCAATCGCACCCGCCGGAGGCATCTGCGAGGATGCCGTGCTCGCGTCATGTCTTTCCGCCAACCCGGTGACTCGAGCCTCGGTGGAGGTGGAAGTGGCGTTGATCCCCTATCCTCCCACCGAGTGGGTGGTGTTCAACTTGGGCGAAGGGCTGGAGGGCAGGTTGTTCGAGGATGCCCGTATCGCGTGGGCGCTCGAGGCGATGGGCTATCGCTTCACCGGCTGCGCCGGCGATGCGATCAGTCGTTCCCTGAACAAGGCACGCGCCAAGCAGCTCCTGGTCCAGCACGGTGTCGCCACACCTCCTTGGAAAGTGTTCCGACACCCGGATGAGGTCACGCGCAGTGCACTCGAGGGCGTCCGATTTCCGGTGATCGTCAAACCTGTGGCCGAGGACGCCAGCCTGGGCATCGGCCCAGAGGCGGTGGTGGCGGATGTGCGGGCAACACGCGACCGTGTCGCTTACATTGTGGAAACATATCGTCAGGCGGCGCTGGTGGAGCAGTTCATCGACGGGCGGGAGTTCAACGTGGCCCTGTGGGGCGACCCGGTCGAGGTGCTGCCGTTGGCCGAGGTGGACTTCAGCGCTTTCGCCAACCCGCGCGAGCGCATCGTCTCCTTCGCGGCTAAATGGGAACAGGATTCTTTCGAATACTGGCACACCCCGGTGCAATGTCCAGCCCGGGTGGACGAGCCGCTGGCGGGGCGCATCGTGCAAACCGCGCGACGGAGCTGGGAGACCATCGGCTGCCGCGGTTATGCCCGCGTCGATATGCGCATCGGCCCTGACGAAGTGCCCCTCGTAGTGGAGGTAAATTGCAATCCGGATCTATCCCCCGATGCTGGATTCTACCGTGCAGCCCGGGCGGCCGGATATAGCTACGCGGATATGATCGAGCACATCTTGCTCCTCGCCCTCGAGGCAGACAGCGCGGCGCCGAATCCGCGCAGCCCCACCTGAAGAGAGGGCATCGCTCTGGAGAGCGTCTCCAGAGAGGTTGAAGATGCGAGATCCTCCTGGGCGGCCGCCTTCGGCGGACACGCAATGACGATGCGGCCGTGGGCGACGGGGTGTCGCAGTTCCGGCGCACAAGACGCCGGATGGCATCGCGGTTTCGGATGTCCCGATTGTAGCATCGCACGGGGTGTTGATGAGCGCGATTACGGTATCGCGGCAGGTCGGCAGCCGCGGCGATGAGCTGGCAGCTTTGGTGGCGCAGCGACTCGGCTGGCGGCTGGTCGGTCGGGAGCTGATCAATCAAGCGGCACGGGAGGCCGGCGTGCCCGAAGTGGCGCTGGCCGAAATGGACGAGCTACGGCTTCTCGACATCCGTCCCTCGACGCGCGATTGGCGCGCCTATCAGCTGCAGGTGGAGCGCATCATCCGCAACCTGGCCGATGAGGGCCGGGTGGTCATCGTCGGACGTGGTAGCCAGATCGTCCTGCGGGAACGTCCGGGCGTGCTGCATGTGCGCGTCGTGGCGCCGCTTGCGCAGTGTCTCGAGTGGTTGCAACAGGAACGCGGTTTGAGCCGGGAAGCAGCCATCGCCTATCTTGCCACCAGCTCGCGCACCCGGGCGCGGTACATCCGGCGCAGCTACCACGTTGACGTGAATGACCCCGCTTTGTATCATCTGGTCGTCAACACTGGCCTGCTCGCATTGGAGCAGGCGGCCAATGTGATCATCCAGGCGTTGCGGGAAATCGGCGGCTTATGACGCAACAGGACAGCTCCCACCGCAAGGTGGTCTTCTCGCATCCCAGCGAACGCGAGTTCGCCCGTATCTTGGACTTTTATCAGATCCCCTGGGAGTATGAACCGAGGGCGTTTGCACTGGCCTGGGACGAAAATGGCAACGTCACCGAAGCCTTCACGCCCGATTTCTATCTGCCCGAGCAGGATCTGTATATCGAGCTCACCACGATGGAACAACACCTCATCACCCGGAAACACCGCAAACTGCGGCGGCTGCGCGAGCTCTATCCAGACGTCAAGATCAAGCTCATCAACCGCCGGGCGTTTAAACAACTGATGCTCAAGTATGGGTTGGACGAAGAAGAGATCCCTATCGGCAGCATGGTTCCCAAGGAATGAGCGCCCTCAGCCGGACGAGTGGGCGTATGGGCTGGGGCAGGAGTGGCGATGAGACCGATCATCATCGGAGTGGCAGGTGGCACTGCTTCGGGCAAGAGCACGGTTGCCGAGGCGATCCTGCAGCGCGTCGGCCCGGAACATATCGCCTACATCCAGCACGACTCGTATTATCGCGATCTGAGCCACCTGCCGCTGGAAGAACGCGCCCGCATGAACTTCGACCATCCCGACGCGCTGGAGACCGAGCTGCTAGTAGCGCATCTGCGCCAGCTGCAGGCTGGGCAGCCGGTCGAAGTGCCGATTTACGACTTCGCCACCTACACGCGCACCGGATGCACCCGCCGCGTCGAACCGCGCCGCGTTGTGTTGGTGGAGGGCATCCTGATCTTCGTGGACAAGCAGCTGCGCGACATGATGGACATCAAGCTCTACGTGGACACCGACGCGGACATGCGCTTCATCCGGCGGTTACAGCGCGATATGCGCGAACGGGGACGCACCCTGGAATCGGTCATCCAGCAATACTTAGAGACGGTGCGCCCGATGCACCTGGAGTTCGTCGAGCCGAGCAAGCGCTACGCGGACATCATCATCCCTGCGGGCGGCTTCAACGAAACCGCCATCGAGATGCTCGTGGCGCGCATCCAAAAGCTGCTGGGCGAAGAAGCGGGAACCGCATGACGACGCTGAGGCGAGGAGTTCTGTGCGCATCCTGATCAGCACGGAGGTCTTTCCCCCGCAGTTGGGAGACGCGGTGGCATATGTCCCGGCGGTCGCCCAAGCGTTGGCGGGACGCGGTCACCAAGTGCGTGTCGTCACGCCCGTCTCCGACAAGTCGGCCACGGCGCTCGACCAGCGCTATCCGTTTCAGGTGGAACGCCTCGACCTGGGCCGTTTCTGGCACTGGAGGGTGCGCCTGTTCCTGCAGCTGCGCTGGGCCGAGGTGGTGTTCGTCAACGGGCTGCTGGCCGAGGTGAGCGCGCTCAACCGCCTGTTGCGTCGCCCCACCGTCGGCCGCGTGACCACTGATAGCGTGTGGGAGTACGTCGTCGACCAGGGATGGACGCGCGATGACTGCGCCACCTTCCAGCGCAGGCGCTATCATCGCGCCATCGAGCGCTTCCGCCGTTGGCGCAACCAGACGCTGCGGCGCATGCAGGCGCTCCTGGTGCCATGTCAGTCCCTTGGGGCGCTGGTGAGGAGCTGGGGGGTGTCCCCAGAGCGCGTCCGGGTGCTGCCGGATGCGTTCATCCCCAGCGCGGAAGCGGCGGTGCCATGGCCTGGACCGGACACACCGCTGCGCTTGATCACCCTGGGACGTCTCAGCGCGTGGCAGGGGGTGGACGAGCTGCTCGCCGTGCTGATCGCCTGGGACGACGTGGGACTGCTGGTCGTCGGCGACGGCCCGCAGCGCGCTGCGCTGGAACAGCTGGCCCGACGATTGCGGTTGGAGCAGCGCGTCAGGTTCGTCGGCTGGCCGGAGCGTGCCACCTGGCTGGGGTGGATGCGCGGCGCAGACCTGTGTGTCTTGAACGCGCGCCATCCGGGTACCCCGCCGGGGTTGTTGGATGCATGGGCGGTGGGGGTGCCGGTGCTGGCAGCGGCATCCGGTGGCGTCGTCGAGCGGATCCGCGACGGAATCAACGGACGGCTTGTGCCGCTCGGCGACCGGGCGGCCCTGCGGGACGCGCTGCGCGCCCTGCTCGACGACCCTCTGGCGCGGGCCTCCTTGCGTGCCGGAGGATTGCTCAGCGCGCGCCAGGAAGCAGCCTTCGATACCATGATAGAACGCCTTGTCGGGCTGCTCGAAGAGGTAGCCCGCTGAGCGTCGCCCCCAGCAGCATATGAAAGCACCATCGGGCCGCTGTGCGAAGGGGGTCAACCTGCGCCGCTTGTCAGGCGATCGGCCGGTCGCCCCATGAGCCGGTTTTCCTCCCCCGCCGGCGGGCTCAGAATTCCTCACAAAGGAAACTCAAGAAAAAGTGGCAGGGTACGTGTACGTGTGCGCTACCTGCCGGACAAGTTGGTGGCAGAAGGCATGCCGGCCGGACGCGCCCCCCGCTGCCAGCCCTCTGTAGGTCGTCGCGTCATCCACCTCCGATCTAAAAGCATCCACCTCTGATGGCCTCAGTACGATGGAGATGCCTCCGCAGAGCTGCTCATCGGCTTGGGCACAGCTATAGTAGGAGCATAACATGCCGTGCCCCTACGACGATTGCCGTGCCCCACAGCGCGTCCTGCCTATTCCCGATGTACGATGCAGGGGTGGATGATTGCCCCTAGATTATCCACACTATTGTCGTAGTACTCCGGAGGGCTTCTCGTCTATCCCAACGCAGGTCAGCGTCGGTGAAGTGGAATGTGGTGGCGTCATAGGCCGCTGGGATGCGCGTGGCCTGTCGCTCAACCGCTTGGCGCGGTGGTCGTGGACGGTCTGGGATGTGGACAACGATCGCACGGCCGTTGGTGGTGCGGAGGGCGATGCGATCGCCCGCTGGGAAGACGCGAATAGGATAATGCGCTGCGATGGCGAGCACGTGGCACGGGATGGCCGGTTTCGTCGTGTGTGTCCCTCACCGTGCTGTGGAGTCTCCGGGAGGGGCGTCGTCGCTCCCTCCCGGAGATGGATTGTGGCTTACTCGTACCAGATGGGGTCGATGTCCGGCAAAGAGGACGCGTCCTCCTGCATGAACTCGCGCCCCTCCTCGCTGGGCGGCAGCGTGGGGTTGGGGTTGAGATGTCGCATCACCTCCTCGTACAGATCGCGCGGCATGGGCTCGAGCTTGCCGGTGAGGAGATTCTTAACCCAAACGATGTCGGATGTGTCCTCCATGTTTCTCGCTCCTTTCTTTTGAGTGTATCGATGGGTTTTATTTCATCGCGCGCAGCTCCTTGTCGCGCGCGATGATTTCCTCTTTGGATGCCCCTTGTAGCCATTCCGGATCGAGGGCCACGCCCTGCTCCTCGGCCAGGGTCGGGAGCGCCTGGAGCGGACGGACGCGTTCCGGGTCCTCATCTTTGTCGGGGCCGTGGGAAGGTGCGGCCTTGGGTCGTAATGCCCCGACTGGCTTCCCATCTATTCTCACACAAGACCACTACGGTTTTGTAGAAGTAGAGTTGTTCCCAACAGTCTCGGTCGTAATGCCCCGAAGGGCTTCCCATCTATTCTCACGACTTGAGCAAGCTCACACCGCAGGAGCGGGTGAATTATTAGTCGTAATGCCCCGAAGGGCTTCCCATCTATTCTCACGAGGTCGTGATCTCGGGGGGCGTCTACGTGCAGGTGATATCTGTCGTAATGCCCCGAAGGGCTTCCCATCTATTCTCACGGATCTAATTGAGAAGTTTCAGGCGCGCCGTGGTTGGAAGTCGTAATGCCCCGAAGGGCTTCCCATCTATTCTCACAGCAAACGAACGACGCGCAGTCGCTGGAACTCGCTATGTTACTTAGTCGTAATGCCCCGAAGGGCTTCCCATCTATTCTCACG
>JANXAX010000161.1 GCA_025062175.1 Anaerolineae bacterium
AGCCATTCGCACTCAGTTCGAAGCTCCAGTGATTTGGTCGCTATCGTTCGAGCCTGCTCTGCTTCCACCTGGGCCTGCCCCGCCTGAACCAGCTGATCGCGCAGCTCCAAAGCCTGAGCCCGCAGGTCAAGATTCTCCTTCCAGAGCTGCCAAAAGCGTCGCTCATATTCGCGCACCAGCCGTGCAGGCGGATCCTTTTTCCGGCGAAAGCGCACCGCCCATGGCAGGATAAAGCTGGCATCAAAATCAACATCGCGAAAGAAACCGTGCTGAGCAAAGAGTTCTGCCCAATGTTCTGGCGGTTGCACGTTGAGGTGCGTCACCTCTTTGTAATCAAACGGGGTAGAGGAGAAAAGAATATCGTCGGTATGCTGACACAGGTTGGCAATCGCTTTTGGCGCCTCGGCCGCCGGCATATGTTCCAGGATTTCCATACACACAATCAAATCATATCGCTGGGGAAAGGGGTCGCAGATCGAGCCCACCCAGCAGAACGGACGGACCTCAGGATGCACATTCGCGATGGCGTATTCAGAGATATCCACGCCATAGCTCTCAACACCGCGGCGGCGCAGCTCCTCCACTAAAAACCCCATCGCGCAACCAGCATCCAGGACTGTGCGTGGCGCTATCCTGGCGACAATTTGATCAGCGATCGCCCCAAAGAAGGCTAACCAGTAGGGGTCGCGCTGGTATGGACGTCCACAATCGTGGGCGTAATAATAGGCGTCATACCATCGGGCATAATCAGGTGCGCTCATAGAAAAATTTAGCTTCCTACTCTTCCCAGTGCCATTCGCCCTGCAGTGTTATCATTCCGTAACGCTCAGCGCAGCTGGGCATGACTCTCAGAGGGTACAAGCGGTCATGATAGTCGAACATTCGCGTGTCGTCCCAGTCCACCACCGCCACCGACACATAATATGTCCCCTCCAATAGCGGCAGGAACGGCACCGTATAACGCACGATCCCCTCTCCTCGAATGCGCGGGATCTCGTACTGGGCAAATTGGGTGTTCGGCCCCGTGATGTGCACACCATCCGAGCGATGGATTGCGATGCCGAATACAGGCCGCTCAATCACTTTGTGTGCTCGGTAACGCATTTCGATTGTGAACAACTCGCCGGTGCTGAAGAAATCGCGCAAATGCCCTTCAGCGTCCAAAAAGCGCACTTCTTCAATGGTCACCTCGCCCGTGCCATGGCGACAGAGCGCACGGCGTGCTTCTAAGGCCGCGCTCGCTACATAGGAATGGGTGGCATATTCGCCCACAACCGCTTCAGGAGAGCCATCGGCCACAATGCAACCTTTCTCCAACCAGATGGCACGTTGGCATAACCGGCGCACTGCGTTCAAGTCGTGTGACACCAACACAATGGTAGTGCCGTTTGTGCGCATCTGGTCGATGCGCTCTAGGCATCGGCGCTGAAATGCGGCATCACCCACCGCTAAGACTTCATCCACCAAGAGGATATCCGGCTCGATGTGCACAGCCACCGAGAAGCCCAATCGCACATACATCCCGGATGAGTAATGTTTGACCGGTACGTCGATGAACCGCTCCAGCTCGGCAAAGGCGATGATGTCATCCAACCGGCGGGTGATCTCGTCGCGGCGCAACCCTAGAATCGCACCGTTGAGATAAATGTTCTCGCGGCCGGTGAGATCTGGGTGAAATCCGGTGCCCAACTCGAGCAGGGCACCCACCCGACCATTGACAACGATACGGCCGGATGTGGGATCGATGATGCGCGAGATGAGCTTTAACACAGTGCTCTTCCCAGCACCGTTGGGGCCGACCAGTGCCACCATTTCCCCTTTCTGGCCTTCGAAGCTCACGTCAGACAGTGCCCAAAAAACTTCCCGGCGTCCATTGCCCCGACCCTGGAGCAGCCGAATGACCAGCTCTTGGAAGGAACGGGCACGGTGATGATGCAACACAAAACGTCTGGAGACGTGTTCGAATCGAATGGCTGCGCTCACCGTCGCACCACCCTCAGCCTCCCGACCGTTGTGCTCACCGGTCTAGACCTCTTCCCCGAACAGCCGTTTGTACCGGAAGAATACCAGCATTCCGATGAGAAACACACCCAGGGCGGTGAGCGTCGTCCGACCGAAAAAGTCCAGAGCCGGCGGTGCACCGCCGAAACCGCTGCCATACAGAATCACACGATATGTGGCGATCAGAGACGCCATCGGGTTTAGCATATACATCCAACGCCACACATCAATCGTAAGGTCTCCCAGATGATAATTGCGCGGCAGGATATCGATCGGATAGAAGATAGGCGTCAGGAAAAACCAGGCGAGCATTGCCACTTCCGTAATAACCTGGGTATCTCAGCGGCATGCGGAAGGCGAACATAAAAGCAAATAACACGATCAGGGCGATCAGAAAGTTGACCAGGTTCGACAGCACAACGGAGAGCGGCAACACCTCGCGTGGGAAGTACACTTTACGGATGAGCGGTGCGTTGTCGACGATGCTGCGTATGCTCCCCATCACCGAGGCCGAGAAGAAATTCCAGGGCAGAAGACCACACAGGATGAAGATGGGGAACTTCTCGATGTTGGAAGGCGTCATGACAGTGAACACGATGGTGAACACAGCCATCATCAGCAGCGGGTTGCCCAGCGACCACAGGACGCCCAGAACGGAATTGCGATAGCGCACTTTCAGATCGCGCACGGCCAGGGTGAGCAGCAGCTCGCGATAACACCACAGTTCGCCCAGATAGGAGAGCACGGCACGCACCACGTGCAGTGGCTTTTGCACAACCGGCAGCTCCGCGTCGGCCACAATGATGGTCTGCGAGCCTTTGCGCTCGATCAGGGTCATGACAGTCGTTTCTTTTTTCCCGCGGTTAGTGCGTTGGGAACTTCCTGCGACTACAGGCGATCAAAAACGCAGCAATTTGTTATAATGGACTCGGTCGGCTAAAAAGGCAAACTTGCGCGTTGGGATGGGCGCTGTTTGGCTGCATCAGCATAATTGCAGTATACTGAAATTGGGAATGCTAGACAGGAGACGAGACCTGTCTGGACAACATCAGGAGATGCGCGCTGGCTATGGATTTCCAAGAGCTGTTAGAGCGTTATAAACAATTGCGTGCCGACTTCGACGCTGGAAAGATCAGCGAAGAAGAGTTCCAGGAAGAAATTGAAGGGCTGCAAATCCGCGACGAACAAGGCTATTACTGGACCATTGGGGCGCAAAGCGGCAAATGGTATCGTTACAACGGCGTGGAGTGGGTTCAAGAAACCCCACTCCCCATGACCAAACACCAGGGACGTGGCATCCCTGAGGCAATATCACGCTGGTCTGGGGTGCGTGAGGACACAAGTTCGGGATGGGTACCTCGCTGGTTATATACTGGATGTGCGGGGTTTCTTCTGCTGGTGGTCCTCGCGCTTTTGATTGTGTTGCTGGCCAACATCTTGCAGAGCGGAGGAGTGCGAGTCAGCCGCGCACCTACGCCGACGCTTGCCTTGGCATTGCCAGCTGCAACTCCCACGCCAGCCCCCACGCCTAGCGCAACTCCCACGCCGGAGCCCACTCCTACATCACTCACCCTACAGACGTATTCGAACAGCGTTTTTGGATTCACGCTCCAGTATCCAAGTGGCTGGCAGGCCAAGGAGACGGAACGATATGTCGTGTTGGCACCCGATGAGGAAGGACTGAGCAGCTTGCTGGGAGATCAGCTGGCGCTCCGATCCGCTGCCTTTGTGATCCAGGTCGAGGGCGGAGGTGTCGTAGATACGCCATCGAGTGTTTTAAATCGTATCGTCGCCAGCTTACCGATCGATCCCAGCTCCAGCGAGACAGGCACACGTGCCGTCAGCGGGGTTGAATGGGCCATCAGCCAGGTCAAGCTAACTCCCACTGAGAACGTCGGGGATATGACCGCTTATGTAGCGGCCACTGTGTATAATAATGCCGCTTACACCGTCGTGGCCGCAGCGCCCAGCAGTGCGTGGAGTCGTGAGGCGCCCACCTTCCAGAAAATCTTCGACAGTATACGCTTCACAGCGCCACAGGCGCGCGCTACTGCGGCAACCGAGACGCCTTCCAGCGCTCTAGCATTCGAGAGTGTCATTCCTTCACCGACGGCGACTAGGACGCCCACGCTTGCGCAAACCTTGGCGTTGGAAGCGCAGACACCCATTGCCACGGCGACACCCACTCCCGTTATCCACGTGGTACAGTCCGGCGATACGTTGCTGGCTATTGCCGCCCAATATGGGGTGAGCGTGCAAGATCTGCAGGCGGTGAACGGGATAGTGGATCCGACTCGTCTTCAGATCGGTCAACAGCTCATCATCCCTGTCGGCGGCTATGCGCCGTCGGGTGGCGCTGTTGCCAGCGTCGGTACGCCGATTGCGAGAGCTGCTACACTAACAATTGCCACGGCGACACCGACCCAAGTGGCCGCGGGCACCGTGGTCTCCAGCGAGGCAAGCGCTGAGGCGCGCTTACCCACTCCGACCGCCACCCAGGCACCTCGTCCGACCCCGAAGCGTGTCGAGCCTGTGTTGAGCGGTAAGATTGCCTACCCTGTCTTCGTGCCTGACCGGAAGTTGCAAGGACAGATGGGTAGCTATGACCTCTACATTAAAGATCTCCAGGGCGGCGAGCCGCAGCTGATGGCCTATAATGCCAGTCAGCCGTGTCTCAACTTGGGCGGAGACCTATTGGCCTATAAGAGCTGGGATTCCACCGGTCGAGGACTGGCGTTCCTCACCATCGGAGGCGGTAGAAGTGGCTTGTTGACGAACTATATCGAGGATGGATTGCCCTACTGGGAGCCTAGCTCGATCACGCTGGTGTTCACCTCGCGCCGCGAGGGTGACCGCGTGCCGCGCATGTTCCGCGTGAACCAGACGAACAATCAAGAAACCGGCTTAGGACTGATTGCGGAGTATGCCAGTGTCTTTCCCGATGGGCGCATCGTGTACAAGGGCTGCACGGTGGAAGGCGCATGTGGCTTGTTCCTGGCCAGCGCCGAGGGCGTAGGTGCGACCAGAATCACAGACAACACCAGCGACACGGCGCCAGCGCCCTCCCCGGATGGGAGTAAGATCGCATTTATGTCGCTTACACGGGAAGGCGCTGGCAATTACGAAATCTACATTATGAATAGTGACGGTCAGAACGTCATGCGCTTGACCAACAATTCGGCCAATGATGGATTGCCCACTTGGTCTCCCGATGGCGGCACAATCGCCTTTGTGTCAGACCGAGATGGGAGTTGGGGCATTTGGGCCATGAACCCGGATGGGAGCAACCAGCGCAAACTGTTCACGATGCAAGGCTCACCAGATGGAATTGTGGGTGCCGAGCTCCTCTCCTCGCGCGGCTGGCTCGAAGAACGTATCTCCTGGAGCCGTTAGAAGAGGCTACCACGGCTAGGCTGACCGCCACCTCGGTCATATAGGATGGCATTATCATCGCCCTACAAAGAGATCTGATGCGAAGAGTGTGCTTTTCCCTTCCAAATAGGGATTCCCTCCAGCATGCCCGTGCTGCCCCCAGTCCATCCCCTTCCACCCTTTCATTGCCGCAGCACCGCCTCCAGCTGCCGCGCCACCATCACCGACATCTGCACCGCCGGCCCTTCGCTGCGCTCGCTACCGCGCAGGTACTTCGCATCGAGATGGATCACCGTCAGCGCGTCCCAGCCCCACGTCCAGGCACTCACCATCTGCGTCCGCGCACCCACATCCAGCCGCTGTAACAAGTTCCACGGCGTCGTCAGTGTCGATAGGTGTCCCTGTGTCTCGAAGCCCGACAGTTCTAATGGGCAGCGGCTGATGCGCCTGTGCCACCGCTATATCTCCCGCGGGGTGTATTCCATTTTGAGGGAAGGGCGAGGTTCAAGCCGAGTCGCGCACGTAAGCAGGTGGCAGATGAACCATTCCTTTACAGTTGTGGCTCGGGTAAAATGTGCGACTCTGGCATCGCCGCTTTCACTCATCTTGAACTTGAAATGCACCCTTATATTGCTGTCTTGTTTGACAGCTTCGATTTACAGGATAAGATAAATGCCGATTATAACAAGGAGG
>JANXAX010000162.1 GCA_025062175.1 Anaerolineae bacterium
AGATGACCGACAGGAGCATGTTTTTCATCTCTTCGGCGTCGCGCAGGCGACTCACATCCCGCACATTGGCGATAACTTGGACGATGTTCCCCTCCCGGTCGTACTGAGGGGAATAGTTGTCGGCCAGACTCACCTTAACGCCATCCACGCGGCGTGTATCTCCCTCGGCATACAGGCGTCCGTCCGGCGGCGGATGCACCAAGGGACATGCCGTGTAGCACACGCTGACGCCACCTTTGGTTTTCAAGTCCAGAACTTCATAACAATGGCGGCCAATCGCATCTTCAGCAGGCACGCCGGTTATATTCACCAACGCTCGATTCCAGATGCGGATGGTGCGGTCGGGGTCGAGAATCATCACTCCATCACCGCTGTTTTCAATAATGGCATTCAACCGGGCACGTTCCTCCTCCACTTGTTGATAGAGGCGCGCATTTTGTACCGTGATTGCGGCCTGGTCTGCGAAGTCGGCGAGCAGCTGGCGATCATGAAAGGTGAAATCCGCACCAAACGCGCGGATGACATAGATAATGCCGATCACTTCTTCACCGATCACCATCGGCAGCGCGATCACCTGGCGCAGCGGAACTCCCACCGCCGCCGAGGCGAGGTCAAGGCGAAACGAGAGGTCAGGAATATGCCAGTTGCGGCTGGTGGCATGGCGCGGCAGATTGCGCCAGAGTGGCTCCAATAGATGGATTGCCTGGATGGCCAAGCCATAGCTGGCGCGGGGATAAAACGAGCCATCCTCGCGCCGCAATACGATCAGCCCGACTTGTCCGCTCAACAGCTCCACGGCACTCTGCAAGATCAGCTTGAGCAACGAGGGCAAATCGAGCTGTGCGGTCATCGCATGGATGATTTGTAACAGATAATCGCGTTGCCGCAGGCGATAATCTGAAAACATCACTCTCTCCTCATCAGCAGATGGATGAAAACCTCTGTAATACGCTTACCGAGATTATAACACTGTGCCAAAGGGGTGTCTATCCCCTATATCGCTCTTCTCTCGTGCGATTGACTCGCACTCTAAAACCCACTATAATGGGTAGCGTGTAAGGAATGCTCTGGAAGAGCGACAGCGTGCTCTAAGGCGACCAAGATGTTCACCCGCTCAGCAAAGGGCTTAGCCCATGGCCTTAAAAGGAAATCTGCGCGATTTTAGCACCACCCAGTTGCTCAACCTGATCCATCTCGCCCGCAAAACCGGATGTCTCACCGTGCGTACCTCCTCCGAAGCTGCCCGACTCTATTTCCGCGACGGGAAACTCATCCATGCCCACACAGCCAATCACGATGGACACCTGGCCACGATGTTGGTCAAGGCTGGCAAGCTCACCAACGAACAGGCGCAGAAGATTATGGCACGTCCGGAAGGTCGCAACGATGTACAGCTGGGAATGCTTCTCATCAAAGCAGGACACGTCTCCCGCGAGGACATCATTCAGAGCGTTCGGCGCTATATGCTGGACATCGTGTACACGCTTTTCGGCTGGTATGATGGAGAATTCGAGTTCACGCCGGATGCGCTGCCTTCTGCCGACCGCATCCTCATCCCCGTTAATCTGGAACAGGTCATCCTGGAAGGCAGCCGCCGCCTTCAGGAGCACGAACGACTGCAAGATGAGCTGCCAGACCTGGATCATACGGCCCTGCGTTTCACCAACGGCGCCGATGCGCGCCTGCGCGCAGTCAACCTGACCGTGGAAGAGTGGCGTGTTATCTCGTTCGTCAGCCCGCGCAACACCATCCGTGTCATCGCCCAAGCGAACAACATGGACGATTTCCAGGTGCGTAAGGTTGTGTACGGCCTTATACAGGCTGGCATCGTGGAATTGGTGCGTCCGACTGGGCAAATGGCCGCCTTGGGTGTTCCCGGCGAGTTTGGCGCAGAAAAGCCGCCCGCCATCAAGCGCAGCCTTATTGAACGGCTGATCAACCGCATCAAACGGATCTGACCGCTACACCTATGCCGCTAGAGCGACTATGCAAGCCGTCAAAATCGTGATCACCGGGCCTTTCAACGCGGGAAAGACTCAGTTTATCCGCGCGGTCAGCGAGATTGACGTTGTCTCCACCGAAAGTAAAATCACTGATCCGGCCGAACGCATCAAGGAAGAAACTACTGTAGCGATGGACTTCGGCCGCATCACGATCGAGGATGATCTGGTACTCTATCTCTTCGGCACACCAGGTCAACGCCGCTTTGATTTCATGTGGGAGATTCTCTCCGAGGGCATGTTGGGCTTTATCGTAATGGTGGACAGCACCCGTCCGGAAACTTTCCGCGAGGCGCGCTATATCTTGCAGGTCTTCCGCAGCTATGCCCCTACTCCCTACGTCGTGGCGGCGAACAAACAGGATCTTAGCGAGGCGTGGTCGCCCGAAGATCTGCGTATTGCGCTCAAGGTGGATCCCGAGGTGAAGGTGATCCCTTGCGTCGCCACCGACAAGGAGCAGGTGAAAAACGTGCTTTTGGAGCTCCTGTATACCATCCTGGAACGGCTCGAACTTGAGGAAGCGGGAGCGGAAATGGAGCACTGAGGTGGCAGAGGAGCGACGATTACCCAATGCGGCATTGCGCACTTTGTTCCTGGCGATCGAGGAGGTGATGGGCGCCAACGGTACACGGGCGGTGCTGAAGGCAGGTGGTCTGGAACGCTTCATTGACAATTATCCACCCAACAACACAGCCTTGGAATCCACCTTCGCCGATTATGGCGCTGCAGAACAGGCGGTGGAAGACCTCTACGGCAGCCGCGGTGCCCGGGCCATCCTGATGCGCATCGGCCGGGTCACCTTCCAGTATACGCTGCGCGAGCAGCCAGCCATCCTCGGCCTGGCTGGGCTTGCTATCAAGGCACTCCCGATGGGCATGCGCATGAAATTGGTGCTAGAACGGGTCACCAAGGCGGCCAACGAGGACGTGAACCAGCCGGCCCAGCTGCGCGAAGAGCCGGATGCTTTCTACTTCGTGGTGGGAGAGTGTCCGTGCCGCTGGCGCCCGCCCCATACCAGTCCAGCATGTTTTGTCACTGTGGGTGTGCTGCAGGAGGCCATGCATTGGGCTACCGGCAAGAACTTCCGCATCGAAGAGGTCGCCTGTATCTCTAACGGAGCGGCAGCGTGCGTCTATCGCATCCCCAAACAGCCCGTCGAATAGCACGCCCATGACGGCTCGACATGTGGTCATCCTGGCGAACGGGCAGCTACTTGACCTACAGCGGGCGCGTCGCGCCATCCAAGCTGCCGACCGACTCATCTGCGCCGATGCCGGGGCCGCCCATGCCATCCGCTTGGAAGTGACCCCCGATGTCGTGGTGGGTGACCTGGACTCGCTGGATCCCGCCCATTATGCCATCCTAAAAGCGGCCGGGGTGCGCTTTGAAGTCCATCCCCAGCTGAAAGACAAGACCGACTTGGAGCTGGCGCTCCAGCTGGCCGTCACTGAGGGCGCCCAGGAGATCGATCTATTAGGGACACAAGGGGGACGGCTGGACCAGACGCTGGGAAATGTATTGCTCCTGGCACGTCCGGAGTGGGCAACGGTGCAGATGCGCATTCTCGAGGGCGATCAGACTGCGTGGGTGCTGCGTGGTGGACAAGAGTGCGTCATTCACGCAACGATTGGGGATACACTCTCGTTGCTACCGCTCACCCCTCAAGTCCATCACGTCACCTTATCAGGTGTGCGCTGGCCGTTGCACAACCACACCTTGCACTTCGGCGACACCCTGACGCTCAGCAATGTGCTCACCCAGTCATCCGCGCGCGTGGAAGCCGGCACAGGTATTCTATTGATCGTGCACCAAGGCAGCCTATATTCAGTTGATTTTTGCCAGAAATGAGTTTATAATAGAGATGCAATCGAGCCCCCTATAGGAGGACGCAGAAAGAGGTTCATGGAACAAGAGCACTTGTCCGGCAGCAAGGATGCTACGCGCGATGAGGCGATGATGACGATGGCCGAGCTGTTCGATCCCTCGGCGGGGCTGAAGGATGTCAGATACGGGGACATTCTGACAGGCACTATTGTACGCATCTCGCCCACCGAGATCCTGATCGACATCGGCTGTAAGTGTGAGGGTGTGGTGAGTGGGCGCGAGCTGGAACGTCTTTCTCCGGAGGATCGAGCAGCGCTCAAGGTGGGTGACCAGGTGACGGTCTACGTCCTCCGACCGGAAACTGAGGATGAAGGCCACGTAGCTCTGTCATTGGCACGCGCCTGGGTGGAACAGGATTGGGCCAATGCGCAACGCATGTTTGAGAGCGGCGAGCTGTACGAGGGCACGGTTTCCGGCTATAATAAAGGCGGGCTGATCGTCAACTTTGGGCATGTGCGTGGCTTCGTGCCCGTCTCGCAGCTGGAAAGTGGTCGTGAGGCCACCAGGACGGGTGATGAGCACGCCTGGAGTCACATGATCGGCCGTAAGCTGCGCCTGAAAATTATCGAGATCGACCGGCGGCGTAACCGCCTGATCATGTCTGAGCGCGCCGCGATGCAAGAATGGCGCAAGGAGCAGCGCGACCGACTGATGAGCAGCCTGAAAGAAGGGGATGTGCTCACTGGACGGGTTAGCAGTCTGGTAGATTTCGGCGCCTTCGTCGATCTGGGCGGAGCGGATGGCCTGATCCACCTTTCCGAGCTGGCTTGGACACCGGTGACACATCCCCGGGAGGTTGTGAATGTAGGCGACACGGTGCAGGTGTATGTCTTGCAGGTGGATCACGCACGCCAACGTATCAGCCTCAGCTTAAAGCGCCTGCAGCCGGAGCCATGGGCACAGGTTTTGGGTCAGTATGAGATCGGCCAGATCGTCCCGGCCACCATCACTCGCCTGGCCAGCTTCGGTGCCTTTGCCCGGGTGGGCGAGGTGGAAGGACTAATCCATATTTCGGAATTGACGGACGAGAACATCGCCCATCCGCGAGAAGTGGTGCAAGAGGGTGATGCCGTCCAGGTAAAGATTATTCAAATTGATCCGGAACGCCGGCGCATGGGGCTGAGCTTGAAACAAGCGCGTGGCGTTGCCGACTGGGAGGAATATCGAGCTGCTCAGCAGGCGATGCCGGCATCCTCTAAAACCGTATACCATACACCTTCTGCCGCAATGAGCGCGGATAGCCACGACGCAGTGTAAGTTTTGATTCAGGGATGACGGCGCACCCCGCTGAGCTCGGCAGAACAGGTAGATTGGGTTTGGCAGAGGATGGAGCGCTATGACAGATAAGTTTGAACGGTTCACCAAGCGAGCACGTCGTGTCCTGACGGCTGCGCAGGAGGAAGCAATCCGCCTGAACCACAATTACATCGGCACCGAACATCTCTTGTTGGGACTGGTGCGGGAGGAGAACGGCGTCGCCGTGCGCGTCCTGCGCGAGCTGAATGTCGATCCACAACAAGTGCGTGAGATGATCGAACGCACCGTTGGGCGCGGGCAACGCGCCATCCAAGGCAAGCTCACCCTGACACCGCGCACCAAACGCGTGATTGAGCTGGCCGTGGACGAAGCGCGCCGTATGGGACATCACTATATCGGCACCGAACACCTGCTGCTGGGCATCGTGCGCGAAGGTGAAGGGGTGGCGGTGGAAATCCTCAAAAGCTTGGGTGTGAGCCTGGAGGCAGTGCGCGCCCAGACCGCCAAGGTGATCGTCGAATCGGTCACCCAGACGGAGACCATGCGCCAGGAACGCCAGAAGCCTACCCCGCTCGTGGACCAGCTGGCCACCGATCTCACCCAGAAAGCGGCTGAAGGGAAGCTGGATCCGGTCATCGGGCGCAAGAACGAGATCGAACGGGTCATCCAGATCCTCTCGCGTCGCACCAAGAACAACCCCGCGTTGATCGGCGAGCCGGGTGTGGGCAAGACCGCCATCGTGGAAGGACTGGCGCAGCGCATCGTGAACGGCGAGGCGCCGGAGACGTTGCTTGGCCGGCGCGTGGTGCAACTGGACGTCGGCTCGCTGGTGGCCGGTACAATGTACCGTGGCCAGTTCGAGGAACGCCTAAAGCGCGTCATCGAGGAGATCCGCGAATCGCGCGCTA
>JANXAX010000163.1 GCA_025062175.1 Anaerolineae bacterium
CTGTGGCAGAGCGCGCTGCAGATGCTCGTGGACCGCCCGTGGCTGGGGGTCGGGCCAGACAACTTCCTGTATCAGTATCGCACGTGGTATATGCTGCCGGATGCGTGGCGGGAGCCCAACCTGAGCCATCCGCACAACATCGTGTTGGACTTCGCCACGCGGCTGGGCATTGCCGGAATCGCCGTGCTGGTCTGGGTGCAGGTGGCGTTTTGGCGGCTGGCATTGACGCTTCACCGCCACCTGACGCCCGGCGAGGCGCGCGCCACGCTGGCCGGGCTGATGGCCGGCATGGCCGCCACCCTGGCGCACGGGTTGGTCGACCACGCCTTCTTCCTGGTGGACCTCGCCTTCGTCTTTTGTCTAATGGCCGCAGTGGTGGCGAACGAAGTGGACAGGAGGCCGCCGGACAGGGTATAATGCAAGGGCCGATCCCTACGGAGCGCGACATGGCCTCGATCTTCGATCAGCGCACACTGGATTTCATCAGCCACAGCGAAGCGCAGACGCGGCGCCTGGGGGCGCGTCTGGGCGAATTGCTCCAGGGTGGCGAGGTCATCGCCCTGCAGGGCGCGCTGGGAAGCGGCAAGACACGTTGGGTGCAGGGATTGGCACAGGGCCTGGGCGTGCAAGAACCGGTCACCAGCCCGACGTTCACTCTAATCCATGAGTACCACGGCCGTCATACGCTGTATCACATTGATATGTATCGCATCACCCAGCTGGCCGAGGCGCTCGACCTCGGCCTGGAAGATTATCTCTATGGCGATGGAGTCTGCGTGATCGAATGGGCGGAGCGCATCGCTGCGGCATTGCCGCGCGATCATCTCTGGATCACCTTGTATCATCTGGACGAGACCAAGCGGCGCATCGTGATGCATGCCACCGGTGAGCGGCACTTCCAGTTGCTCAAAGACTTTCATCGTCTGGCTTTTGCCGTGCCCATCCGCCATCCATGATGATTCTCGCGATCGACACGTCCACCAGCCTGGCCGGCCTGGCGCTGTGGGAAGCGGAGCACCTGTGGGCCGAGGAAGCCTGGCACACCCGTCTTAATCACAGCGTGGAGTTATTGCCGCGCATCCAGCGCATGCTGGCCACCCAGCGCGTCGCGGTGGAGCGGTTGGCCGCCATCGCCGTCGCGCTGGGGCCGGGATCCTTCACCGGTGTGCGCGCCGGTCTGGCTGCGGCGAAGGGATTGGCATTGCCTTACCGCATCCCCTTGGTCGGCATCTCCACCCTGGATGTGACCGCCTATCCCTTTCAGCAATCCGAGCTGCCTGTCTGGGCGATCATCTCCGCCGGGCGAGGGCGCGTCGGCGCGGCGTGTTATCAACGCCAGGAGGGAAGCTGGCGGCAGGTAGTCGCTCCGCAGCTGACCACGTTGGAGGCGTTGTGTGATCGCACCGATGCGCCGGCGCTCTTCGTGGGCGAGATCGTCGCGGCGGAGGCGGCACTTCTGCGCCGCCGCCTGGGCGACAAGGCGCTCGTGCCGCCGGCGGCGTTGCGCTTGCGGCGGGCAAGTTATCTGGCCGAACTGGCGGCCGCGCGCTTGGCAGTCCACGATGTGGACGACGCCATGAGCTTGGCGCCGATCTATTTGCAAACACCGGAGGGCCATGCCCTTATGGCCGAGGAGTCCCAAGTAGGCCCATAAAGATGTCCACGCCACCTGCCGAATTGCCGTTCTATGTGCGCCCGATGCAGCTGGCCGATGTGCCGGCGGTGATGGCGATCGAGCACACGGCTTTTTCGTTGCCCTGGCCAGAAGGCGCCTATCGCCACGAGATCACCAAGAACGAGCTGGCGCACTACTATGTGCTGTGCTTTCGCTCACCCTCTGCGCCGCAGCAGGCGCGCGTATCCTCGTGGTGGCGGCGCCTTCGTGACAGCCTGCGCCCAGAGGCTGCGGCGCCGCGCGAGGTGCTCCTGGGCTACGGCGGCTTCTGGATGATGGTGGACGAGGCGCACATCAGCACCATCGCCGTGCGCCAGGATGTGCGCGGGCGCGGGCTGGGCGAGTTTCTCTTGCTCGGGCTGCTGGACGAGGCGCGCCGGCTGGGGGCCCAGACGGCCACGCTGGAGGTGCGCGTCTCGAACACCGTGGCGCGTGCGCTCTACACCAAATACGGCTTCCGCGAGACAGGGCGGCGCGTCGCCTACTATCACGACAACAACGAGGACGCTATCATTATGACAACTCCCGTGTTCACCGTGGGCAATTATTGGCCGATGATCGAAGCGCATCGCACGGCCTTGCTGGCGCGGCTGCGCCAGCAGCTGAAGGAGGGTTGGCAGGTGGAATGAGGTGCGCTGGTGACATAAGCCCTGATGGGTTGGTCAGTCGATGTGATGCAACATTAGGGGCATGGCATGCCGTGCCCCTGCTACGGGAGTGCTTTCAGGGGCGAGTTTGTTGGTTTGCGGTGGTGTCCGTGTACCCTGGTGGCAGGGTGTGTGGCTGCGCCCAGGACTATATTTCAAACCCCGGCGAGCTGTCCGGCTGGCGCCGGCTTGAACCAATTTGAGCTACCAGCCGCAGATTTGACATCCTTTGTCCCTACAATCCCGTATAGGGGAGGGGCTGGAGTGGAGAATAGGAGGCTGGGAGACGTCTCGTCCGCGGACGGTAGGAGTGTACATTGCCGCTGAAATGCACAAGGTGAGGAAGATGACATCGGAAATCAGTCAGATGAGCTTAGAACAACTGGTTGCCGCGATCCGGACATGTACCCGTTGTGGGTTGCACAGCGGGCGCACGCGAGCGGTGCCCGGCGAAGGTCCGCCGGATGCCACGATCATGTTCATCGGCGAGGGGCCGGGCTTCCACGAAGACCGGCAGGGCCGCCCGTTCGTGGGCAGCGCCGGCAAGTACCTGGAAGAGCTGTTGGCGAGTATCGGTCTCAAGCGCGAGCAGGTGTACATCACCAACGTGGTCAAATGTCGTCCGCCGGGCAACCGTGACCCGTTGCCGGATGAACTTGCGGCGTGCAAGCCCTATCTCGATCGCCAGATCGAGCTGATCGCCCCCAAAGTGATCGTCACCCTGGGGCGCTATTCGATGGCGCGCTACTTCCCCGGCCAGTCGATCAGCCGCATCCACGGGCAGGCGCGCCAGGTGGGCGGCGTCATAGTGGTGGCAATGTTGCATCCTGCCGCCGCGCTGCACCAGCCGCAATGGAAAGCCACCATCGAGGCCGATTTCAAGAAGCTGCCAGCGATCATCGCCCAGGCGGAACGGCTGCAACCAACCGAGCCACCCCCTTCGCCGCAGCAATTGAGCCTTTTTTGATAACCCTTTGCTGTGTGGGACGTTTCGTGTTAATGAGGTGATCCATTGAGCGAAGTGCTACGCATTATCCCGCTGGGCGGCGCGGGGGAGATCGGCAAGAACATGACCGTGGTCGAATATGGCGCGCATGCACTCGTCATCGACTGCGGACTGATGTTCCCGGAGAGCGACATGCTGGGGATCGACTTGGTCATCCCTGACATCAGTTATCTGATGGAAGCGCCGGAGCGTGTCAAGGCCATCTTCCTGACCCACGGTCACGAGGACCACATCGGCGGCCTGCCGTACATTGTGCCGCAGCTTCCGGTGCCGCTGTATGCCACGCGTCTGACGCGCGGGCTGATCGAGGTGAAGTTGCGCGAAGCTGGCCTGCTGAGCCAGACGCAGCTGCACACGATCACGCCCGGCCAACCGGTTGCCATCGGCCCGTTTGTGGTGCACCCGTTCCACGTGTGCCATAGCATTCCCGACTCGGTGGGATTGGGGGTCGAAACGCCGCTCGGGTTGGTGATCCACACCGGCGATTTCAAGTTCGACTACACCCCGGTGGACGGGCGGCTGACCGACTTCGGCGCGCTGGCCGATTTCGGGCGTAAAGGGGTGCTGGCGCTGTTGTCGGACAGCACCAACGCCGAGCAGCCCGGCTATACCCCCTCGGAGCGGGTCGTCAGCCAGGAGTTTGCCAGGGTTTTCGAACAAGCGCCCGGACGCGTCATTGTGTCCACCTTCGCGTCCAACATCTCGCGCATCCAGCAGGTGATCGAATGTGCCATACGCTACCAGCGGCGGGTGGCGGTCGTGGGGCGCAGCATGGTGGAGAACGTGCGCATGGCGCGCTCGCTGGGCTTCCTGAGCGCGCCGGACGGCCTGTTCGTCCGCCCCGAAGAGATGGAACGCCTGCCACCTGCGGAGGTGGTGATCGTCTGCACCGGCACGCAGGGCGAGCCGACCAGCGCGCTGGTGCGCATGGCCAACCAGGAGCACCGCCAGGTGAGCATCCAGCCGGGCGACACCGTCATCCTTTCGGCCACACCGATCCCGGGCAACGAGGAACTGGTGCACCGCACGCTGGACAACCTGTTCAAGCTGGGCGCCAAGGTGTATTATCCGCGCCTGCGCCCGGTGCACGTCTCCGGGCACGCCAGCCAGGAAGAGCAGAAGATGATGCTCAGCCTGACGCGGCCGCGCTATTTCATCCCCATCAGCGGCGAGTATCGCCATCTGGTGCTGCACGGCGAGCTGGCCAAGGAGCTGGGCATCCCGGATGAGCACGTCTTTGTCGTGCGCAATGGCCAGGTGATCGAGATCGACACCCAGGGGGCACGCCTGGGTGAGCGGGTGGCCGGCGGCCATGTGTTGGTGGATGGCGCCGGGGTGGGCGACGTGGGCGAAGTGGTGCTGCGCGACCGCCAGATGCTCTCGCGCGATGGCTTCGTCGTTGTGGTGCTGGCGCGCGATGCCGAGACCGGTGAGGTGGTGGAAGGCCCCGAGCTGGTCTCGCGCGGTTTCGTCTTCATGCGCGATGCCGAGGCGCTGATGGAGGAGGCGAAGGACGTGGTGCTCAAGGTGGCGCGCTCCGGCCATCGCGATACGCTCAGCACCTCGATCCACGACCGCCTGGCCGAGTTCCTCTATGCGCGCACGCGCCGCCGCCCGATGATCTTCCCAGTGGTGCTGGATGTGTGATCGGCGCGATGGTCGAGTGTCCATCCGTTCCCATAGAGCTGCTACCTGAGCTGGCGGCACAGCTACGCCGTTGCACGTTGTGTCCGCGCCGATGTGGGGTGAACCGGCGGGCACGGCGGGGCTACTGTGGCGCCGGTGCAGTGGTGCGCGTCGCCAAGGCGTTCCTTCATCCGTGGGAAGAGCCTTGCCTTTCGGGGAAGCATGGTTCCGGCACCGTCTTCTTCATCGGCTGCAATCTGCGCTGCGTCTATTGCCAGAACTATCCCATCAGCCATGCATGAAGGAGTGGGCAAGGACATCTCGGTTGGGTGCCTGAGCACTATCTTCCTCGAGCTCCAGGCGCGCGGCGCGCACAACGTCAACCTGGTGACGCCCACGCCCTACATCCCGCACATTGTGCAGGCGATCCAGATGGCGCGGCAGGAGGGCTTGCGCATCCCCATATGTACACCACGGGCGGCTGCGAGCGCGCCGATTCGCTGCGCCAGCTAGAGGGGCTGGTGGATGTCTACCTGCCCGACCTCAGGTACTGCGATGCGCGGCTGAGTGCGCGTTACTCCGGCGCGCTGGATTACTTTACCTATGCCACTGCGGCGATTCGGGAGATGTTGCGTCAGGTGGGCGAGCCGCTCTTCGACGATCAGGGCATGCGCCCAGCGCGGCCTGCTGATCCGTCACCTCACCCTGCCCGGCGCGTCGGAGGATTCGCAGCGGGTGGTGGATTGGGTGCTGGAGCATTTGCCGCGCGGCGTCTATCTCAACCTGATGGCGCAGTACACCCCCCTTGGAGCGGGCGGCGGACTATCCCGAGCTGGCGACGCGCGTGCCGCGCGAGCAGTACAAAGCGCTGGTTGACTATGCCCTGGCACACGGGCTGGAGTGGGGCTTCGTCCAGAAGCTGGACAGCGCTAGTGCCGAGTACGTGCCCGCCTTTGACCTCGAGGGGGTGTAAGACGTCGTTTCGCAAGGGTGGAAGACTTCCTTGAACTCGCT
>JANXAX010000164.1 GCA_025062175.1 Anaerolineae bacterium
GGATGCCACCCCACAACACTACTGACGGTCCTGCCTTTTCCCGCGCCAGCGGCAACGGTGTATCACTTTGCGGTGGGCCGGCTACACCTTCGACGCCGTCCACGCCGGCATCTGCCAGCCCGTGCAACAGGTGGCGGCCCATGCCGCCCAGGTGCACGATCAACCGCTTGCCGTGCGCATGGAGCGTCTCAGCGACGAAACGGTAGGTGTTTGCCATATGATCGCGGAAGGCCGCTGGGGTGATGAACTGGCCGTCCAGGTTGTCCGGTGCCAACGCGAGCGCACCCGGCAGACGCGCCAATGCCACCACCAGATCGCGGTAGTGCGCTTCCATAATTTCCAACAGCGCCAGCAAGGACTCGCGTTCGTCGCCCATCAACAGCAGCATCCCTTCATTCCAACCAATCCAGGTGTGCAACAGCTCTGAGTAGGGGCTCTTAGGCAGCTCGATCACCGGGATGACATCCGGCGCCTTCACCTCTTGCCAAGGCTGCCAGGCGGTTGGCTCCAGGACGTATTGCTGTGCGGTGACCAGTTGATACGCTGCCGGCATGTCGGCAGCTGTCTTGATCGGGTACGCGCTCTGCCACCAATCGCCGTCGGGTCCACGCGTCCATTGCGCTTGTAGTTCACCTGCTGCAGTGCGGTAACGGATGCGGCGTTCCCCTGCGTCCTCTTCGCGGATCACCTCGACACCGGGTGTCTCCAGGCGCCACGGGCGGACAGGCTGCCATAGCGGTGTTCCCAGTGCTGTCGCAATCTGGCGTGGTGTGAACTCTTGCCATTCGGCCGGCAACGTGCCGCGGCTGAGATGCCACTCCAGCCACAACGTCAGGTCGGCTACATAAGGCACTACGCCCTCGGTGACTCCCTCGAAACAGGCGAAGAAATCCGCTCGAGTGGTGATGCTGCTCATCCTTAGCTATCCCTTATGATCTTAATGGTGCTTGTGCCGGTTACCGTCTGACCGCGAACGGTTTGGGGTATTTCGACTACGAGGATACCATATCTCTTGGCGCGTTACAAACGAGCTTTCCACAGAATATTGCGGGGAAGCGGGGAACGCAAGAGCACGAAACTCGTTTTTCGCTTCCTTTCGCGATCCTCGTGTTTCGAACACTCTCAGCGTTCCCCCACAGCTGTGGCTCAAACAGCCTTTCTGCTCGAGGCTGTTGCTTCTGTCCGCCCTCGAACTGTGAACACCCTTCGGTTCGGGCAATTTGTGGACCTCTGAGGGATGTTGCTATACTTACCTACTACCTACCATCACGGGGGTGAATCGCGACTCATTTAATTAAGGAGAACACACGCGTGCTGGATATCGCTTTCATCCGTGCCCATCCTGAAGCGGTCAAAGAGGCGCTCCGAAAGCTCAACACGGATGCGCCCATCGACGAGATCTTGGCATTGGATCAGCGCCGGCGGGCGCTGTTGCAGGAGACGGAAGCGCTGCGTGCCGAACGCAATGCCGGCTCCAAACAGATTGCTGTGCTGATGCGCGAGGGACGCCATGCCGAGGCCGAGGCGCTCAAGCAACGCATGAGCGCCATCGGCGATCAGATCGCCCAGCTGGAAGAGGAGCTGCGCCGGGTGGAAGCAGCGAGCTATGAAAAACAGTTATGGGTGCCCAACCTGCCACATCCCAGCGTGCCGGTCGGCCCGGACGAGTCGCACAACGTGGTGGTGCGCCAGTGGGGCACCCCGCGCACGTTCGACTTCGAGCCACTGCCGCACTGGGATCTGGGCGAGACGCTGGGCATCATCGACTTCGAGCGCGGGGTCAAGATGAGCGGCACGCGTTTCTTCGTGTTGCGCGGCGCAGGCGCCGGTCTCCATCGCGCCCTGATCGACTTCTTTCTGGATGTCGGCGTCCGCGAACATGGCTACACCGAGATTTATCCCCCTTTTATGGTGCATGAGCACGCGATGGTCTGTGCCGCGCATCTACCCAAATTCCGCGACAACATGTACCATGACGCTGAGGAAGACTTCTGGTTCATCGGCACCGCCGAGGTGCCGCTGACCAATCTGTATCGGGATGAGATTCTCAGTGTGGAGCAGCTGCCCATCAAGATGGTCGCTCACACTCCTTGTTTCCGGCGCGAGAAGATGAGCGCCGGACGCGATGTGCGCGGCATCAAACGTGTCCACCAGTTCGAGAAGGTGGAGATGTATTGGATCACCACGCCGGAGTCGAGCTATGAGGCGCTGGAACAGCTGGTGGCCGATGCCGAAGATTTGTTGCGCCGATTGGACCTCCCTTACCGGGTGGTGGAGATGTGCACCGGCGACCTCGGTTTCGCCGCGGCGAAGAAATATGACCTCGAAGTGTGGTGCCCGGGCAGCCAGGAGTGGCTGGAGGTTAGCTCGTGCAGTAATGTGACTGACTTCCAAGCGCGCCGGGCGAATATCCGCTTTCGTCGCGAGCCCAAAGCACGTCCGGAATACGTCCACACCTTGAACGGCTCAGGTTTACCGGCAGGACGGATGATGATCGCCGTAATGGAAAACTATCAGCAGCGCGACGGCAGCATTATTGTGCCGGAGGTGCTCCGCCCCTATATGGGTGGGCAGGAGCGCATCACCGGAGCAGCATAATACTTGCTCTTAAGCTATAAATCGGATACTATATCTCTAAAGACATGGGTTTACACTTGCCACCATCTCAAACACGCCGTGGTGGTAAAATCTCAGAGTAATGGTCTACTATTATGAGGAAAGGAGATCGACCATGATAGCCCAGTCCGTCCAAGCCAAGATGAACGACCAGATCAAGCACGAGCTTTACTCGGCTTATTTCTATCTTTCTATGGCGGCTTATCTGGAATCGAACGGCCTGCCCGGCGCAGCGCACTGGATGCGCCTCCAAGCACAAGAAGAGGTCGGGCACGCGATGAAGTTCTTCAACCACATTCACGACCGAGGCGGAAAGGTGACACTCCAAGCCATCGACCAACCGCCCACGGAATTTAACGGGTTGCTCGATGTCTTCGAAAAGACACTGGCCCACGAAAAGAAGGTCACCGGCTTGATCAACGAGCTCTATGCCTTGGCTGTGCAGGAAAAGGACTATGCCAGCCAGACCTTCCTGCAATGGTTCGTGGACGAACAGGTGGAAGAGGAGAAGAATGCCGAGCTCATCGTGCAACAACTCAAGATGATCGGGGATCATCGTCCTTCCCTCTTTATGATGGACCGCCATCTAGGTGAGCGCGAGGCCGAAGAGGAAGAAGGCGAGGAAGAGTGAGGCTCCCTGGCTCATTTGATAGCGAGACCGCGCCTGTGTCCCGTTTCGCGCGATGATGGATATAGGCGCGGTTCATTATACCCGCGGGATAGAGCCGGACGGATATCCATTACGGAGATCTCTCTACATGCTGCATATTGACGCGCATGTGCACTATATGCCCCCATTAACGCCAGAGGAACTCGATGCATTATGCCACCGCGAGCCCTACTGGGGGTTGTTGCTGCGCCCTCCTGCCGGCGCTCGCTCCTCACAGGGTTGGGCCTCCGCCGAGCGCATGCTGCAGGATATGGACGCCGCCGGCGTCGATTATGTGGTCGTCCAGGCACAATATCGTCGTACCCACGAGAGCTGTGTGGAACACAACAACCAATTGCTGGCGCTCGTGCGCCGTTGGCCGCAACACGTGATCGCCTTCGCCACTGTGCAACCGATGGCCGGCGCTCAGGCGCGCGATGAACTGCGCCGCTGCCTGGATAACGGCATGCGCGGCGTGGGCGAGCTGAACCCCTATGCCCAGGGATTCGGAATGGATCAGCCCGACTTCTTGCGCCTGGTGGAAATGTGCATCGCATGCGATGTGCCCCTAAGCCTACACGTGAGTGAGGAGGTGGGGCGTTACTACCTAGGTAAGAGCACGACCCCGCTGCGCCATTACTACTGGCTGGCATGCCGTTACCCGGAGCTGAAGCTGATCCTAGCCCACTGGGGTGGTGGCTTGTTCTTCTACGAACTGATGCCCAATGTGCGCAAGGCCTTGCGCAATGTCTGGTACGACACAGCGGCCTCGCCGTTGCTCTATCCCACCGCCGAGATCTTCGAGGTGGCACTGCGCTGCATCGATCATCGCAAGCTGCTGTTCGGCTCGGATTACCCGCTTCTCCTCTTCCCACGTCGACAATCCGAGCCCGACTTGCGCACTTTTCGCGCACAGGTGCAATCACTGTTGCCACCCGAGGTGGGCGAGGCCGTTTTGGGAGGCAATGCGGCACGATTGCTCCGACTGGATGGGGTTTCTGAGAGCGCCACCGCCTCATCTGAAATGCACAATGCCGAGGTGGAACAACGCGCAGCTGAAGCCGTAGAGGCGCCGGTGCATGGCTTCATGGCGGTGACGATGGTAGCGGAGCATTGGCCGCAGACGCGTGCGGTGTTCGAGCGCTATGGCATCCCATGGCGGGATAGCCCAGTGCCCTTCTGGGAGCCGATCGTGCAGGCGGCAGCGGCGCGCGGCTATGGCCCGACTGAGCAACAGCGATTGTTGGACGAGCTGAACGCTGCTATTGTCTGATCATCATTCGTTTGAAAGTCTTGGCGTCTTCGGGCGCTGAAGGGAAACGGCATCTCCATGGAACAACTGGCCATATTGGGTGGAAAACCAGTGCGCACAGCGCCGTGGCCGCGCTGGCCGGTCTTCGATGAACGCGAAGAGCGCGCCGTGCTGGAAGTGTTGCGCTCTGGTCATTGGTGGCGCCATTCCTACGGTCAAGGGGTCGAGCTGGTCGAAAGCGACGAGCAGCCGCAGAGCACCGTGGCGCGTTTTCAGCGCGCCTTCGCCCGTGCGCACGATTGTCGTTATGGCATCTGTGCCGCCAACGGCACCGTCACCTTGGAGATCGCATTGCGTGCCGCGGGGGTCAAGCCGGGCGATGAAGTGATCGTGCCGGCCTATACCTACGTCGCCACGGCGACGGCGCCGCTTATGGTGGGCGCCATCCCCGTCTTCGTGGATATGCACCCCGACACGTACACGCTGGATGTGGAACGCGTCGCCGAGGCGATCACCGAACACACGCGCGCCATCATCCCAGTGCACTTCGGCGGACAACCGTGCGATATGGATGCTCTCAACGCTTTAGCAAGTCGACACAACCTGGTGGTGGTCGAAGATGCGGCACATGCCCACGGAGCGTCCTACCGCGGGCGCAAGTGCGGTTCGCTGGGCGCCTTGGGCTCGTTCAGCTTCCAGGCGTCCAAGAATCTGACGGCAGGCGAGGGTGGCATTATCACCACCAACCATCTCGACTACGCCGAGACGTGCGAGATGTTGGTGTGGGCGGGGCGCCGGCGCGGAGAGCCGTGGTATCGCCATTACGTGCTCGCTTCCAATGCCCGAATGACCGAGTTTCAGGGCGCCATCCTGCTCGTCCAGCTCGAGCGCCTCGAAGAACAGATGCAACGGCGCACGGCGAATGCCCTGTTGCTCAACCGTCTGCTGAGTGAGATCGAGGGCATTGAGCCACTTGTGATCGCGCCTTCTACTACAGCACATTCATTCCACCTGTACATCTTTCGGTATCGGCCCGAAGCGTTTGCCGGTCTGGACAAGCAGCGTTTTGTACAGGCGTTGCAAGCGGAGGGAATCACCGGTGCGTTCGCCGGCTACGCCACGCCGCTGTATGCCAATCCGATGTTTCTGGAGAAAAGATTTATGGGCGGCGCATGGCCGGTGGATGCCTTTGCACACGGACGGCGCATTCGCTACGGCGATTTTGCCGAGCACTGTCCTGTCTCCGAGCGTGCGTGTGCAACCGAAGCGGTCTGGTTGCCGCAGAGCATGCTCCTGGCGGACGACCAGGCAATGCACGACATCGCCACGGCCATCCGCAAGGTGCAGATACACGCGCACCGGCTTGTGTCAGCGGTGTCTTGATAGGCCTGACCTGCTCAAGCTTTTCACACATTGGAAAAGTCTCGGTCACGGGC
>JANXAX010000165.1 GCA_025062175.1 Anaerolineae bacterium
AAATCTATGTCATGAATGCGGATGGGTCGAATCAGCGCAATGTGAGCAATTTTCCCGGCGCCGCGGATCACGGCCCGGTCTGGTCACCCGACGGCAGGCAGATTATGTTCTACTCGAACCGCACCGGTAATTGGGACATTTTCGTAATGTCGTCTGATGGGCAGAACGTGATCAACTTGACCAACACGCCCGACATGGACGAACAGGAACCATTCTGGCGTCCTTGATGGAAGCTCCGGGAACATAAAGGAGGTTGCTTGCGATGGAACAAAGCCAGTTGTCTCAGATGGTCAACTGGCTCGACCAAGCACATCAACAAGACCGTCGTGTGCTCGAGCAGCTACGACAGCAGGTCGAACGGTTGAGCGGTGGACGGGATGAGACGGAGCAACGTATTGCGGCGTTGGAAACACAATTTGGCTTGCTGAGCGCTCAGCTGGAGCGCCTGAACCTGCTAGAGGGCTACTTCGAGCGCTTCAAAGAACAGGTCAACGCGATGCTGGAGCGCGGAGAAGCCCAGCGCCAGAAAGCGCTGCAGGAGAGCGACCGAGCACGTCAAGCAGAGATTGCCACCCTCATCAGCACTGTCAACGATTTCCGCAAGGAAATCGAGAAATATCGCAAATATGACGAAGAAATGGCCGCCCGGCGAGTGGATGTGCAACGCTTGAGCGGTGAGATAGCTAAGCTGCAGATAGCTGTTGAGAACTTGGTGAGACAGCGCGATGAATGGACGCGTGCCACCGGCTTCCTCGAGGAACAACGCCGCCAGGATGCGCGACGCATCGCTGATCTACAGACCCAGCTTGTGGAGGTGGGCAGACGTGTGGATGGTTTGCTGCCGCGTCTCCAATACCTGGAACAGCTTTCCCCCCGTCTGATGGAATTGCGGGCGCAGATAGATGAGCTCCGCCAGGGCCAAGGTCGCGATCTCGAAAGACGTCAGTTTCTAGAGGCCCAGATCGACCGCCAAATCAAGTTATGGGCTGAAGAGATTGACACCTACCGCCAACGTATGGACAACTTCGAGCGCCGTATCGAGCAGTATGCCGAGCACCATCAGGTGGTCAAAAAGGCGACCGAAGGATTGCAAGCTTTCCAAGAGCAGATCGCGCGTGCGCAACAAGAGTCGGCCGAACTACTGCGCCTCTCGCAGAACCGCCAGAAGACGCAGCTGGAAGAGTGGCAAACGCAACAGGAACAACGCTGGCAGCAGTATATCGCTGAGTGGGACCGCCAATGGGCCGATTATGATCGTGCTATCGCGACCTTGGGAGACCAGATCACCTTCCTCAGCGGGCGCGTCAACATGCTCGAGAAACGTATCCAGCTGCTGATTCAAATTGCTGAAGAAGACGCCCAGATGCGTGCCATGGCCGCTCAGGAGTGGCAAGCCCGCTTCGAACAGGTGATGGAGAAAGAGGAGTAGCCTCCCTTGCGTGTTCTCGGCACTGCCGGCCACGTCGATCACGGCAAATCTACCCTGGTCAAGGCTCTCACTGGCATTGATCCAGACCGTCTAAAAGAAGAAAAGGAACGGCAGATGACCATCGACCTGGGATTCGCCTGGATGATATTGCCTTCGGGCGAGCAGGTCGGGATTGTGGACGTGCCGGGACACCAGGATTTCATCAAGAATATGCTCGCCGGCGTGGGGGGCATTGATGCTGCTCTGTTGGTGGTCGCAGCCGATGAGGGGGTGATGCCCCAGACGCGTGAACATCTGGCCATCCTGGATTTGCTCCAGGTGCCGGCAGGGGTGATTGCGCTCACCAAGATCGATCTAGCGGAGAGCCGCGAATGGATCGAGCTCGTCCAAGCCGAAGTGCAGGAAGTTGTGCAAGGCAGCGTGTTGGAAGGAGCACCGGTAGTGCCAGTCTCCGCCATTACAGGTGAGGGCCTGGATGCGCTGCGCCAGGTGTTGGACGAAGTTTTGGCGCGCGTGTCACCGCGGTCTGACCGTGGTCGACCCCGCTTGCCCATCGATCGGGTGTTCACCATCGCTGGCTTTGGCACAGTAGTGACGGGCACGCTGATAGACGGCACGCTGCGCGTGGGCCAAGAGGTGGAAATCCTACCCAGGCGCCTCGCAGCACGGGTGCGTGGATTGCAGACTCATAAGCAAAAAATCGAAATCGCACAGCCGAGCAGCCGCGTGGCGGTCAACTTGGTGGGGGTCAGCCCAGAGCAAATCGAACGCGGCGATGTGTTGACTGTCCCTGGATGGCTGGAACCCACTCAACTGGTGGATGCCCAGCTCCATTACCTGGCTGATGTCCCCCATCCATTGCGCCACAACCAACAGGTCGAATTTTTTAGCGGTGCTGCAGAAACCACCGCCTTTGTGCGACTGTTGGGCGTGCATAGCTTAGCACCGGGCGAGAGCGGATGGGTGCAGTTGCGCTTGGCACGGCCGATCGCACTGGTCAGAGGTGATCGCTTCATCATTCGTCAGGCCTCCCCCTCCCTCACCCTTGGCGGCGGTGTGATCGTGGATGCGTTACCTCGGCGTCGTCATCGCCGTTTTCATCCTGAGGTGCTCCAGCGTCTGGAGGTCCTCGCGCATGGGACACCGGCTGATCTGATCCTCGACCTGTTGGACCGGTGTGGGCCTCTGCCGGCGCGCGAGGTGATCGACCAAGTCGCTATGCCGACTGCGACCGCTTCCCAAGCATTGGTGCAGTTGTGGCAACAGGGTCAAGTGTTCTGCCTCCAGCCGGAGAACTCAGCCGATTGTGACCTCGAGGTGCTGCTGACAAGCAACCGCTATATCACCTCATGGGGGGGATGGAACGCCTTGTTAACCCGGATCGTGGCGGAAGTGATCCGTTTTCACCGTGACCATCCGCTACGCCAGGGCATCCCACGTGAGATGCTGAAGAGCCGTTTGAGGATGGAAACACGCTTGTTCAACGAAGCGCTCGCACGCGCACTCGATCAGGGCGCCCTAATAGAAATGAATTCCTTGGTGCGTCATCCTGATCATCGCGTGCGGTTTTCGCCCGAGCAACAGAGGGCAATCGACAAGGTGCTCAGCCAGTTTCGCACCCATCCGTACACGACCCCCTCTTACAAAGAAGTGGTCGCCTTGCTGGGCGAATCGGTGACCCAGGCTTTAATCGAGAGCGGACAGTTAGTGCGCCTCAGTGCTGATGTGCTCATCTTGCCGGAAACCTTCGCCGAGATGGTAGCGTGGGTGAAACGCACCATCACCGAGCGGGGAAGTGTCAATGTTGCGATGTTGCGAGACGCCTTTCACACGAGCCGCAAGTACGCATTGGCATTGCTGGAGTACCTGGATGACCAACGCGTCACTCGGCGTGTAGGAGATGAAAGAGTGCTGCGTTAAGCACGGGCAATGAGTATTTACATCGATGTTTCGGCAGCAGTTCACGCACGGGCAGGTCTGGGACGCTACGCCGAGAGTCTGGCCTGCGCCCTGACGGCGTTGCAACCGAGACGGTGTGCCCTTTTCTATAATGCGGGTCTGCGCCGACCTTGTCTGCCGCCCGAATTAAACGCTCTGCCGAGCCGGCGCATATACGCGGGATACAAACCATGGCGTATGGCGGTCTGGCTGGGGCATCTGTTGCACATCTACTTTGATGCGCTGTTGCCCGATGCGGAGCTATTCCACGCCACCGAACATTTATTGCCCCCTTTACAGCAGATTCCCACTGTGCTCACAGTGCACGACCTCATCTTTCGTCTTTTTCCTGAGCACCATAAGCGCCTCAATTTCTGGTATCTTAATGCTACTATGCCGCTTTATTGTCGCCGCGCGCATGCGATCATCGCGGTATCTGAGGCGACCAAGCGTGATCTGATGCGCCTGTACGGGGTGCCGGCGGGGAAGATCACCGTTATCTACGAGGCCGCTGCGCCTCATTTCAGGCCTGCCACAGCCGAGCAGATCGCGAGGGTGCGCGAACGCTATGGCCTGCCCGAACACTATATTTTGCGTGTCGGCACGATCGAACCGCGCAAGAATTTAGAACGCTTGCTGGATGCGTTGCAGTTGCTCCAACGCAGCGACCCCACGATCCGGTTGGTGGTTGTAGGAGGCAAGGGCTGGTTATACCGGCAGTTTTTCAAGAAACTCAATCGATCCGAGCTGCGCTACGCGGTGATTTTGACTGGCTATATTCGGGATGTGGATCTGCCAGCTATCTACAGCGGGGCGACGTTGCTGGTTGAGCCCTCACTATATGAGGGGTTTGGCCTGCCACTGCTGGAAGCAATGGCATGTGGCACACCGGTGGTGTGTAGCAACACCTCCAGCTTGCCTGAGGTAGGAGGGGACGCGGCGTACTATTTCGATCCACGAGACAGTGCGGCGATGGCAGAGGCAATCGGGGAGGTATGGCGCGATCATGAGCTGCGCGAGGCAATGCGCCGGAACGGGTTAGCGCGTGCTGCTCAATTTTCCTGGGAGCGTGCGGCACAGGAAACATTGGCCGTGTACCGCACGCTGATCCCTGACCACTTGTGAGCATGGTGAATGGGGTGATGGCCTTGCCCGGGCCGGTTACAACGGTTCGCGGCCGCTAGCCCTTGATAATAGCGATGGGCACGAGACGTGCCACCTTTGTGGCGATGCCAGAGCCATGCATCACTTCCACGACGCGGTCAACGTCTTTATAAGCAGAAGGAGCTTCCTCTGCCAGACCTGACATACTACCGGCGCGGACACGGATGCCTTGTCCTTCCAATTGCTCGCGCAGCTCACCGCCCCATACCTTCTTCTTCGCCTGCGTGCGACTCATCGCTCGGCCTGCGCCATGGCACGTAGAACCGAAGGTCTGGCGCATCGCTTCCTCGGTGCCACGCAGCACCCAGCTGGCAGTTCCCATCGAACCGGGCACCAGGACAGGCTGCCCTACGTCCCGATAGGCGGAGGGAACATCGGGATGGTGGGGTCCGAAGGCGCGCGTAGCGCCTTTGCGATGAACACACACGGTGATGCGCTCGCCATCCACTTCGTGCTGCTCGATTTTGGCCATATTGTGTCCCACATCATATACCTGGAACACAGACGGATTGCGCACCTTTCCCCTCAGTGCCTCCTCAAAAGCGCGCCGCACATGATGGGCCAGCACCTGGCGATTTGCAAAGGCGTAATTGGCCGCCGCTTTCATCGCGGCGAGGTACTCCTGACCATCTGGACTGTTGAGCGGGGCACACACCAGCTCACGGTCGGGCAGGCGGATACCATACTTTTGGACGGCTTGTTGGAAGCGCTGGACGTAATCCGTGCAGACTTGATGGCCCAACCCGCGGGAACCACAGTGGATCTGGACGGCAATCTGCCCTGCAAACAGACCAAAGCGTTGGGCGGCTTTCTCATCATAAATGTCGCGCACGACGTCTACTTCGATGAAATGGTTGCCGGCGCCTAATGTCCCCACCTGGTCATGGCCACGTTCTTTCGCTTTCGCGCCGACGGCGCCGGCATCGGCCCCCTCCAGACAGCCACCTGCTTCCGTGCGCTCTAGATCTTCATCAGTGGCGAAACCACGCGCTTTCGCCCAGCGCGAGCCCTCTTCCAAGACCCGGTCCAACTCACCCGTCTTGAGCTTAATCTCACCACCTTTGCCCACACCACTGGGACAATGGTTGTAAATGGCGGTCGCCAGCTCGTCTAAATAGGGCCTGACCTCTTCCTCTGAGATGTGGGTACCAAGCAGGCGCACACCACAATTGATATCGTATCCCACGCCTCCTGGCGAGATGATGCCATCGGGAAGTCGAGTAGCCACCACCCCGCCGATGGGGAAGCCGTATCCCTGATGGATGTCCGGCATGGCGAGCACATATTTCACCACGCCCGGCAATGTGGCCGTATTGACCAGTTGATCCACGCTGGCATCGCCCAGCGCGTGCTCCAACAACTCAGGATCGGTATACAATCGCGCCGGCACGCGCATATCATCGCGG
>JANXAX010000166.1 GCA_025062175.1 Anaerolineae bacterium
TCATCGAGATCGTGCCGGATCAGGACGTGGCCTACCAGAAGATGAAGACAGGTGAGAGCGACACAGGCCCCATCACGCCTGACAAGCTCAAGGAAGCCCGCCAGCTCCCCAACATCACCGTGTACGAGTGGTGGCCGGCCGCGGCACTGTGGAGCTACATTGGCCTCAATATGCGCCCCGGCTTTCCCACGAACAACCTGCACGTCCGCCGTGGGCTGAGCTACGCCATTGACAAGGATCTGTTGACCCAGGAGGTGATGCAAGGCCAGGCGAAGCGGCTGTGCTCGGTCTATCCGGAGACCTCATGGGTGTACAACCCGGACGTGCCGTGCTACGACTATGACCCGGACAAGGCGATTGCCGAGTTCAAGCAGGCAGGCTACACCTTCCAGGACGGCAAGATGGTGGACCAGAACGGCAAGCAACTGCGGTTGAAGCTGATCTTCGGCCCGCACACCAGCAAGACGCGCGAACTCATCGCCGTCACCGTGCAGGACTACCTGCGCCGCATCGGTGTCGAGACGGACATTCAGGCGATGGAATGGTCCACTTATCTGGAAGCGCTGCATTCCAAAGAACCTGACTGGGATATGTACATCGGCGCGTGGCAGGCCACCATCGAGCCCCACATCATGTACACCATCTGGGCCGAGGAGAACATCCCGCAGCTGAACTCGGTCGCTTACATCAACAAAGAAGTGGAGCGGCTGTTCGAAGAGGCCGGCGCGAACTGCGACCTGGAGTACCGCAAGGAGCGGTACCAAAAGATTCAGCGCATCATCGCCGAGGATGCACCTTACGTCTTCCTCTTCTACAACAAGGCGTGGAGTGGCCAGAACAAGCGCATCAAAGGGATCATCCCAACAGCTTTGGGCATCGGCTGGAACATGGAGGACTGGTACATCGAGGAGGTGCCTACCCCGTGAGGCAGGCACTCACCCGTTATATCATCCGCCGTGGACTGCAGTCGCTCTTCCTGGTGTGGATTGCCACGCTGATCGGCTTCACCATTTATCAGCTGGCGCCAGGGGGGCCGCTGCAATTCCTGGATGACGACCCCAAACGTACCGCGGCCGATTTCGAGCGCCTGAGTGCGCTCTACGGCCTGAATCGCCCCATCTTGGTGCAATACCTGGCTTGGCTGACGGGCGAGGATTGGTTCACTATATTGCCCGGCGGCGCCGCATGGCAGAGCGGACAGTGCCGCGCCAACCCGGAACGCTGCGGGCGTGGCATTCTGCGCCTGGACTTCGGGCGTTCGTTCTACTTCAAGGGTTCGAACGTGATCGACCTGATCGCCGAACGCATCCCGGCCACGTTCCTGCTCGGCTTTTCCAGCCTCGTCATCAGTGTGGCAGTGGGCATCCCGTCCGGCATTTATGCCGCGCTCAACCGTGGCAAGCTGCCCGACCACATCATTCGGGTGACCACGGTGTTGGTCAACACGGTGCCCGAATGGTGGATCGGGTTGCTGTTGCTGATCATCCTGGGCGGCTATCTGCGCCTCGTGCCCCTCGGTGGGATGGAAACCATCGGCGACGGTTCCCTGTTGGATCGTCTGCACCACCTCGCTCTGCCAGCGGTAGTGAGTGCCATCAGTGGGTGGATCAGCATCTCGCGCATCATGCGCTTTGAGATGTTGGAGGTGCTCAACCAGGATTACGTGCGCACCGCGCGCGCGAAAGGGCTCCCCGAACACCTGGTCATCTGGCGCCACGTATTGCGCAATGCTATCTTGCCCTTCGTTACCGGGCTGAGCGGTATCTTTCTGATTTTCCTCTCTGGCTCAATCCTCTTTGAGCTGGTCTTCTCGTGGCCCGGGATGGGCCGGCTGGCCGTGATCGCCATCAACAGCCGCGACTATCCAGTGATGATGGGCCTGTTCGTCATCAGCTCCTTCCTGGGCATCATAGGCGTCCTGATGGTGGACATCCTATACGGCTTCGTTGATCCGCGAGTCAAGTACGAGCTGTGAAAATTACAGTGGTGCGCCGAAAAGAATCGCCTCGTGCAGACGCCGAAGCGGCAGTGCGCGTCTCCATCCCGCATTTCCGCAGAACCAAGGAACAGACGTATTGGCAGGCGGTGCTGGCCAAGCTGCTGCGCGACAAGCTGACCTTGGCGGCGCTCTTCGGTCTGGCGGTGATGGTGACTCTTTCCGTCGCGGCTGGTTGGATCAGCGACCAGGTGCTCGGGTTTGATCCGACCACCACCAATCTCACCAAGCGCAACGCGCCGCCTACTTGGGCTGCGACCGCCTGGCCCATCTTCCAAGAATTCACCCAGACGTGCCAAGCAGGCGGCGTGACCACCTGCCGCTGGTCGCTGTGGAGGGCCATCGTCTCGGCCTCGCTGACCGGCCTGCGGGAGTGCCTGGCGGCGCCGCGCGGCACCTGCCATTGGATGGGCACCGACCAGGCCGGCCGCGATGTGCTGAGCCGCGCGCTGTACGGTGGGCGCATCTCGATGCGCATCGGCCTCTATGTGGCCAGCATCTCGATGACGCTGGGGGTCGTCCTGGGCCTGATCAGCGGTTACTACGCCGCCACGTTTATCGATGACATCATCAACGCCATCATCCAGACGCTGGGCAGCATCCCGCTGTTGTTCCTGTTGATCATCCTCTCGCGCATCTTCCAGCCCGGTCCAGAGGGATTGGCGTTCCTCATCGGCATCTTCGGTTGGATGGGCGTCTCGCGCTTGATCCGCGGCCAGATCTTCTCCATCCGCGAGCGCGAGTACATCTTGGCCAGCCGGGCGATCGGGGCTTCGATCTGGCGCATCATGTTCCGCCATATCTTGCCGAACGTCTCCTCGATCGTGATCGTGGTGGGGGTGTTCAACGTGGCCGGCGCCATCATCGCCGAAGCCGGCCTGAGCTACCTGGGGGTGGGCATCGGACCGCCGCTGCCCAGCTGGGGCAATATGATGCAGGGCTCGCTGGGCAATTTCACCGATGCGCCCTGGCTGGTGCTGGCGCCGGGCCTGTTCATCTTCCTGACCACCCTTTCGATCTATCTCATCGGCGATGGCCTGCGCGATGCCCTCGACCCGTGGGTGAAGTAGCACAGTTTCATCATCACTATCTTGGGCAAAAGGAGAATTGCGACGTGACCCAGGCGCAGTCAGACCCAGCTGCACGACGGCAACAGCTCTACAGCCTGCTCGGCGACCTGCCGGACCGCCAGCGTCCGATCCACGCGACGTGTGTGGGTATGGAAGAACGATCAGGGTATCTCCTGGAAAGGCTGCTGCTCGACCTGAATGGCATCGAGGCAGTGCCGGCCTATTTTGTGCGCCCCCTGAAGGGGCAAGGGCCGTGGCCGGCAGTGCTCTACAACCACGCCCACGGGGGTGAGTATCACATCGGCAAGGAAGAGCTGTTGATCGGGCGGACGTTCCTGCACACACCGCCTTATGCCGAGGCGCTGACGCGAAACGGCTATGCGGCATTGTGCATCGATCACTGGGCCTTCGGCGAGCGACGCGGACGCAGCGAGTCCGAGATCTTCAAACAGATGCTCTGGCATGGCCAGGTGATGTGGGGCATGATGGTCTACGACAGCTTGCGCGCGCTGGACTATCTCATCACACGCCCCGATGTAGATCCCGACCGTATCGCCACCCTGGGCATCTCGATGGGCAGCACGATGGCCTGGTGGGTAGCTGCTCTGGACACGCGCATCCGCGTCTGTGTGGACCTGTGTTGTCTGACGGACTACCAGGCCTTGATCGCGACGCGCGGGCTGGACGGCCACGGCATCTACTATTACGTGCCGGGGCTGCTCAAGCATTTCACCACGGCGCAGGTCAACGCACTGATCGCGCCGCGCCCCCACCTGAGCCTGGCGGGCATCTACGACCCGCTCACCCCGCCGGCCGGGTTGGAGCGCATCGATGCCGAATTGAGCCAGGTGTACGCGGCGCTGGGAGCAGCGGAGGCATGGCAGCTGCGCCGCTACGACATCGGTCATTTCGAGACGGCAGCCATGCGCGCCGAGGTGCTCGCGTTTCTGCAGAAATGGCTCTGAGTCGTGCCCAATACGCCGGACTGAGGGAGCGCACGTGAACTACATGGACCGCTTGCGACGCCTGCGCCAGCAGATGCACGCGCAGGGGCTGGCCGCGCTGCTGGTCTCCGAACCGCACAACCGACGCTACCTGTCCGGTTTCACCGGCTCCGCGGGTGTGTTGTTGATCACCCATGAACGCCAGGGGATTGCCACCGACTTCCGGTATTATACGCAGGTGCATCAGCAATGTCCCGACTGGGAGCTCTTCCAGGTGGGGCGTGATTTTGAAGGACATCTGGCGCATCTGCTGCGCGAGCTGGGTGTGCAGGGCGACCGGGTGGGCTATGAAGCGGCGCACGTCTCGGTGGAGACATGGCGGCGCTGGAGCGCTGCGGTGGGCGAGACGGCTACCCTGGTGGACACGCTCGGCCTGGTGGAGCAGCTGCGCCAGGTCAAGGACGCGGATGAGTTGCGGGCGCTGCGCCGTGCCATCGCCATCGCCGAAAGCGCCTGGTTGCAGCTGTTGGAAGTGCTGCGTCCTGGCATGAGTGAACGCGAGATCGCCTGGCAACTGGAGCGCATTATGCGCACTTCGGGCGCTGATGCAGTGGCCTTCCCGCCCATCGTCGCTTCGGGGCCTAACGGGGCATTGCCGCACGCTGCCCCCTCGGAACGCCCCATCCAGGCTGGCGAGCCGCTCGTCCTCGACTTCGGTTGTGTGGTGGACGGTTATTGTAGCGACCTCACGCGCACCGTCTGCCTAGGCCAACCGTGCGACGCGCGCTATAGGGAGCTCTGGCAGCTGGTACAGGAAGCGCAGCAGGCAGCGCTGCGTGGCCTGCGCGCGGGTCTCAGCGGCGCAGAGGCGGACCGTCTGGCGCGTGCGGTGATCACCACAGCTGGCTACGGGGAGTACTTCGGCCATGGACTCGGCCATGGGATCGGCCTGGCCACCCACGAGGCGCCGCGCCTTAACCCCGACAGTTCGGATGTGCTGCCGGCCGGCGCCGTGGTGAGCGTCGAACCGGGCATCTACCTGCCCGATTGGGGCGGGGTGCGCATCGAGGATCTGGTGCTCATTCATCCGGATGGGGCGGAAGTGCTCACCCAGCTGCCTGCAATGGCCGTCCTCTAGCAACAACAAACCGGGCCGTGCGCATGGGCAGGCGGCCCAAGACGCCGGCGGGCTCAAGCCCGCGGCTGGTGCCTCAAGTTGGCTGAAGCCGACTCTCTCCGGTTTCAGCCGGCCAGCCCGCCAGGGCTTGGGCTACTAGCTCAGAGCTTCAGCTCTGCGGCGCAAATGCCCCCTCCCCCAGGTGAAAGGATGTCGCTTCCTACAGTCGCGACTCGGACGTGCATCACCCCTCGTTCAGCGGCGCTCCCAATATACACGCAGGCGCGCGTTACCCCAGCGCTCGAAATACTCGACGCGTACCTGACGTTCCCCCTCGGAGTCGAAGCGCTTCTCGGCACGCAAGGTGCGGATGCCCTCCTGCCAGTTGTCGATCAGCAGCTCGCCATCCACCCACAGGCGCGCCCCATCGTCCACCTCCACGGTGAACACATACAGGTCGTCCTCGAAATTGGTGTTACAGATATAACGCGCCGAGAAGTTGTCCGCCGGCACCGCCGGATGGGGCGCCCCGCCGCCCCAATCGTGATCCAGCTCCTCCTCCCAGCGCTCGAGCACCGGGTCGCCCTGTAGTTTGCGGTTGGCGTAGTAACGTGCCTTCCAGTCCTGTGGCCGGTGCCAGATGAGGCGCACCCTGGCGTTGGCCAGGTGTTCATAATATTCCAGGCGCACCAGGTGTGGCCCGGCGCCCGGCTCGATCTCGGCGCGGTAGGTGGTAGGGCGTGTGTCGCGCCATTCGTCGATGATCAGCCGGTCGTCCACCCACAGGCGCACGCCGTCGTC
>JANXAX010000167.1 GCA_025062175.1 Anaerolineae bacterium
ACCTTGTTGATCACCTCGCGGAACAACAGCTCTTTGAGCAGCAGGCCGGCCATAACAGTTTTGCCGGCGCCGGTGTCGTCGGCCAACAGGAAACGGATGCGCGGCAATGGCAGGAGATAACGATAGACCGCCTCCACCTGGTGGGGCAGGACATCCACCACGCTGGCGTTCACCGCGAAGAGGGGATCGAACTGATAGGCAATGCGGATGCGCTGCGCCTCGACCCCGAGCAGAAACGCTGCGGCGTCACCATCGTAGGTGTAATCGCTGCCGCGCACCTTGCTCAGCCGGATAAGCGCGTCTGGGTCGAGCGGACGCCGGATCTCGCGGCGCGAACGCAGGCCGATGCCCTCTACCAGCCATCTGCTGCCAAAAGGGGTCAGGCGGCGAATCTCGACCAGCTCGTCAGGCTCGAGGCCCGAGACGATGTCGCCCGCGGCAATTCCAACTGTTGGTTCGGTCTCCATGTGTCCTTTCACGCCCTGCGATGCGGATCGGCCTGCCCCACCGCATGGGTTGAGGCAGGCCGTCGGTCGCTATGCATGGAGGACCCTGTGCCAGCCCATCGCTACTCCCATCAGCAGTGGAGCGCCGGGCTATGCCAACTTGATGTACTTTGTAGAGTATAGTGCAGAGGGTGAGGTTCGGCAAGGTTTTATTAAGGATAGGTTTCCAAGATGCATTTCGTTTCCGGAGAGGAGTGGCGTGTGGTTGCAAGCGAGGGTGGCTTCCAACTGTGGCTCGAGGGCCGATGGCCAGCCGTCTGCCGGCTCGGATGCCGTCGCGGCGCTGGGCGCCCGCGGCTATTCGCCCTCAATGCAATGCACTCCCACGCTCTCGCCGATTTGACAATCCGGCCATTTGGTTGTAAACTGAATCTCGATCAAAGAGAATATCCTAACGACTGTGAACGGGAAGAGTACCCATCCAAGCGGCATGCAGAGAGCCGACGTAAGGTGTGAGGTCGGTATGTGCGCGGATGGCGAATGGGCCCGGGAGTCGCGCCCCCAAAGTCCATATCCCGACGAGTAGCCGGCGCCGGACACTCTACCGTTATCAGAGAGCTGGGTATCAAGGGAAGCGCTCCCAGAGCGCTCAACGGCGTACCCGCAGAGTGAGACTGGTGCACCCGTGACCCGTGTGCGTTTCACACGGGTCTTTTGCTTGGCGAAACACCCCACGGGCTCGGGTGGTGTCCAGTCTAATTGAGGTGGCACCGCGGAAGCGGCGAACGAAGCCCTTTCGTCCTCAAAGTCCCGGGAATCCGGAGCAGGACGGGCGAAAGGGCTTTTTCTGTTACGCTCTTGATCGTCATCCGCAAAAAATTTAACATTTTAAGGAGGGATCATGATGACCACCCAGAATGAGCGCACCAGATTTTTGCTCGGCGAGCACGAGATTCCTCAAGCTTGGTACAACGTTCTGGCCGACCTGCCCAAGCCCCTGCCGCCGGTGCTCCATCCGGCCACGCTGCAGCCGGTCGGTCCAGACGACCTGGCGCCGCTCTTCCCGATGGCGCTGATCATGCAGGAGGTCAGCTCGGAGCGCTACATCGAGATCCCTGAACCGGTGCGGGAGATGTACAAGCTCTATCGCCCTTCGCCGCTCATCCGTGCGCGCCGACTGGAGAAGTGGCTGGACACGCCGGCGCGCATCTATTACAAGTACGAAGGCGTGAGCCCGGCCGGCAGCCACAAACTCAACACTGCCATCGCCCAGGCGTTCTACAACAAACAGGAAGGGGTCAAAAAGCTGGCCACCGAGACCGGCGCCGGTCAATGGGGCAGTGCCCTCTCCATGGCGGGCGCTTTCTTCGACATCGAGGTGGAAGTCTTCATGGTCAAGGTGAGCTACTATCAGAAACCCTATCGGCGTAATCTGATGGAAGTCTACGGCGCCAAGGTGCATCCCAGCCCCTCGCCGCTGACCGAGGCAGGCCGCAAAATCCTGGAGCGGGATCCCGATTCGCCCGGCAGCCTGGGCATCGCCATTAGCGAGGCGGTCGAGGTGGCCGCGAAGAGCGGCGGCAGTGTGAAATATAGCCTGGGCAGCGTGCTCAATCACGTGATCCTACATCAGACTGTGGTGGGCGAGGAGGCGCTGCAGCAGTTCGCCCTGGCGGACGACTATCCCGACGTGGTCATCGGCTGTGTGGGGGGTGGTTCGAACTTCGCCGGCTTTGCCCTGCCGTTCTTGCGCGAGCGTCTGCACAAAGGGCTGAACACGCGCTTTATCGCGGTCGAGCCGCGTGCCTGCCCCAGCCTCACCCGCGGCAAATATGCCTACGATTACGGCGACACGGCGCACCTGACCCCGTTGATCAAGATGCACACCCTGGGGCACACGTTTGTCCCCTCTGGCATCCACGCCGGCGGGCTGCGCTACCACGGCATGGCGCCCATCGTCGCCGCCTTGGTGGACCAGGGCCTGATGGAGGCAGTGGCGGTCTATCAGAACCCGGTTTTTGAGGCAGCCGTCACCTTTGCGCGCACCGAGGGCATCCTGCCGGCGCCCGAATCGGCCCACGCGGTGCGCGTGGCCATGGACGAAGCGCTTCAGGCCAAGGCAGAGGGCCGGCCACGCGTCATCGCCTTCAACCTGAGCGGCCACGGGCTGCTCGACCTCTCTGCGTACGACGCGTACCTGAGCGGCAAGCTGGAGGACTTCGAGTTCCCGCCCGAAGCGTTGGAGAAATCGCTTGCCGACCTGCCCAAGGTCGAGATGATCTAGGGCGCTTGGGGGCTCGCCGCACTTGCTCCGTGCGATCCCCAGTAGGGGCACGGCACACCGTGCCCCTACACGTTCAATGACGGTGCGGAGATGTCGTCTTCTCCTGCATTCGTCGGGAGGCTCACGGGAAAAACACCCCTGTCGGGTGGGATATGTGCGGCCGTAAACTTATTCGACGTGGCTTCGGCCGCCAGCTTCCCCGATTTACCCCTCGATCTGAGATGCCCCGATCGCATAGAGCCTTGACCCGGGGCACCTCTTCCACTATACTCTGCTCCACGATTGTTTCGGGTTGTCGCTCGGAGATGACTAAGGAGAGATAGGTCTATGGAAGCCCGGGTGTGGCATCAGCACTATCCACCCCAGCTGCCCACCAGCCTGGAGTATCCCGCCATCACGCTGGATGGCTTGCTGCGGGACACAGCGCGGCAGCATCCCCACAAAGCTGCTTTGATCTTTGCCCAAAACACAATCACGTACCGCGAGCTGGATGCGCTGGTCAGCCGGCTGGCTGCCGCCCTACAACAGCTCGGCGTGCACAAGGGCGACCGGGTGGCGCTCTATCTGCCCAATTGTCCGCAGATGGTGATCGGCTACTTCGCCGTCTGGCGGCTGGGGGGCATCGCCGTGCCGGTCAACATCGCCTATGTAGCGCGCGAGTTCGTGCAACAAGTCCGCAACGCCGGCGCCACCGTTGCGCTCTGCTGGGACGCCAAGTGGGAAGCGCTGCGGGAGGCGGTCTCCACGAGCGGCTTGCGCCATGTGGTGTTGACCGGTTTGGAGGAGTTCGCCACGCGGGCCTGGGTGTCGGCTTCGCCGGCCACGGCGCAGACCATCGTTGCAGCGGCGCCGGAGGGGCATGCGGATGGGGCGCCCCGCGTCCATCGTTTGTCGGATTTGTTGCGCGCGGATCCCACGACGCTGGCCGCCTCCAAACTGACGCCGGAGGACACCGCGGCGCTGCTCTACACCGGCGGCACCACCGGCGTGCCCAAGGGAGCGCAGCTGACGCACCGCAACCTGGTCACCAACGCGGTACAGATCGCCCACTGGCTGACCAACCTGGCGCCCGGTGAGGAACGCGTGCTCACTGCCCTGCCGCTCACCCACAGCTATGCCCTGACAATGTGCATGAATCAGTCCGTATATCGCGCCTATACCCAGGTGTTGATCGCCAATCCGCGACAACTGGATGAGCTGCTAGCGGCAGTCGACGCGCATCAAGTCACCTTGTTCCCGGGGGTGCCCACGCTGTTCCTGGCGGTGAATCAACATCCCGGCGTGCGGGCGGGGGAGTATCGGCTGCGTTCCCTCAAGGCGTGCATCAGCGGCGCGGCGCCGCTGCCGCGCGAAGTCCAGCAGGAGTTCCAGCGCATCACCGGCGGGATGCTGGTGGAGGGGTATGGGCTGACGGAGGCGTCGCCGATCACCCACTGCAATCCGCTGCACGGCGCAGATCGCAGCGGCACCATCGGGCTGCCGCTGCCGGACACGGACTGCAAGATCGTGGACAGTGAGACCGAGACCCAAAGTCTGGGGCCGGAGCAGCCGGGTGTGCTGTGCGTCAGCGGGCCGCAGCTCATGGTGGGCTATTGGGAGATGCCCGAGGAGACAGCCAATGTGCTGCGGCGCGATCACACCGGCAAGCTGTGGCTGCACACCGGCGACATCGCGGTGATGAGCGCGGATGGCTACTTCCGCATCGTGGACCGCAAGAAGGACACGATCGTGGCTCTGGGAGGGTTGAAGGTCTATCCGCGCGAGGTCGAGGATGTGCTCTATGCCCATCCGGCGGTGCTGGAAGCGGCGGTGATCGGTGTGCCGGTGGGCGGTGCGGATCAACGCGTCAAGGCGTTCATCGTGCTGCGGCCGGGAGCGCAGGCGGACGAGGAGGCCATTCGTGCTTTCTGCCAGGAGCGCCTGGCGCCGTATAAAGTGCCCAAGTTCATCGAGTTTCGCGATACTCTGCCCAAGTCGGGGGTGGGCAAGGTGTTGCGCCGCTACTTGGCCGAGGAGGAAGTGCGGGCCTAATCCCTCTGCGGGGAGGGATGGCATCGGCGTGTGGCTTCTCGCTTTCGCCAACCCAGCTGAAGTGGGCTGGCGGCTGAAGTTGCGCTCGATGGGCGTGCCGTATATCCACGCTACGGCCCTCCGGGAGTGGCAACAGGCCGCTTGCGGACGTGCGCGGCGCCGTCGGACCTCGCCTGCACCGGCAGGCGACCGGTCACGATCCGACGCGCAGCGAAGTTGATCGCTGGATTGGTGGATGATGACAAACCCATGGCCGGGGGTGCTCACCCCGCGCCTCAGACGCCGACCGGCTGGGGCTTGAGTTCGAGCTTGGGCTGCGGCGGTGCGTCGGCAAAGAGGCTCTCGAACTGTTCGGCGTCTAGCGTCTCCTCCTGCATCAGGCGGGTGGCGATCAGCGTCAGCTTATCGCGGTAACGGGTGATGATGTCGCGCGCGTGCTGATAGGCCTGCTCGACCAGGTTGCGCACCTCTTCGTCGATGAGGTAGGCGATTTCCTCGCTGTAGTTGCGCTGTTCGCCGATCTCCTTGCCCAGGAAGATCAGCTCTTCTTTCTCCCCGAACGTGACTGGTCCCAACTTCTCGCTCATGCCATAGCGCGTGACCATGGCGCGGGCGATGCGCGTCACGTGTTCCAAGTCCTGACGGGCGCCGGTGGTGATGTCGTCGAAGACGATCTCCTCAGCCACGCGACCGCCCAAATAGACAGCCATTTCGGCCAGAAGGCGGGACTTGCTGATAAGCGTGCGGTCGTCTTCGGGCAGGTGGAGGACGTATCCCTCGGCCATGCCGCGGGCGACGATGGACACCTTTTGCACCGGGTCGGCGCCGGGGGTCATCCGGGCCACCAGTGCATGGCCGGCCTCGTGATAAGCGATGATCTCTTTCTCACGCTCGGTGAGGATGCGGCTCTTGCGCTCCGGCCCCAGCATGACCTTCTCGATGGCTTCCTCAAACTCCTTCATATCGATGGTCTTTTTGTTGCGCCGCGCTGCCAGGATGGCCGCCTCGTTGACCAGGTTTTCGAGGTCAGCACCGACGAAGCCGACCGTGGTCTTGGCGATCTTGTCCAGGTCGACATCGCCGCCGAGCGGTTTGCCGCGCACATGCACGTCTAGGATCTTGCGTCGTCCGATCCAGTCGGGGCGGTCGAGCACGACGC
>JANXAX010000168.1 GCA_025062175.1 Anaerolineae bacterium
TGTTTGGCTTGGGTGGCGTGTTTACCGAGGTGCTCCGAGATGTGAGTTTTCGGGTGTTACCAATCGAGCGTGAGGACGCCCGGCAAATGATCCGTGAGATTCAGGGCTATGCGGTGCTGCAGGGCTATCGCGGCCGGCCGCCCGTCTCCGAGGAATTGCTGATCCAGCTGCTGATGAACGCCGCGCAGATGGGAGAGGATTTAGCCGGTCGCTTGCAGTCAGCAGACTTCAACCCCATCGTGGTGTGGGAAGATCAACATCGCGTCTTGGACTGCAAACTGATCTGGTACCCGCAGCCCCAACCGGCGCCGCAACCGGCCCGGCCGAACACAGCCCATCTCGACAAGTTCTTCACAGCGCGCAGCGTAGCCCTGGTGGGCGCCTCGGCGACACCGGGTCGGGTGGGTAATGCGGTGCTGGACAGCCTGCTCAACTACGACTATCGCGGTAAGGTCTACCCGATCAATCCCACGCGCAGCGAGATCATGGGCGCCAAGACGTACCCGACGCTGCAGGAAGCGCCCGATGATGTCGAATTGGTCGTGGCAGCTGTGGAGCTGCGCTTGGTGCCTGAAATCATTCGCACATGTGCTGCGAAGGGGATCCACAATCTGGTGGTGGTCTCGGGCGGCGGCAAGGAGCTGGGCGGCGAACGCGCCGCCATCGAAGCAGAAGTGCGTCAGTTGGCCCGTGAGCTGGGGGTGCGGGTGATCGGTCCGAACTGCATCGGGGTCTTCGACGGGTATACGCGCCTGGACACCTTCTTCCAGATCCAGCAGCGGATGGTGCGCCCGCGACCAGGCCACATCGCGATGATCACCCAATCGGGTGCCGTAGGCATCCCTTTCCTCGAGCTGGCTGCGGACCTGGGCTGCAGCAAGTTTGTCAGCTACGGCAATCGTGCCGACGTGGATGAGGCAGACTTGCTGACCTATCTGGCTGATGATCCCCAGACCCATCTCATCGCAATGTACGTAGAAGGGTTTGAAGACGGACGCAAGTTCCTAGAAGCCGCACGCCAGGTGACCTGCAAGAAGCCGGTGGTCATATTCAAAGTGGGACGCACCGAACGCGCAGCACGCGCATCCATTTCGCACACCGGCTTCTTCGGGGGCTCCTATGGGGTGGCGTTGGGCGCCTTTCGACAGGCCGGCGTAGTGCCGGTGGACAGCATCGAGGAGCTGCTGGCGGTGACCAAAGCACTGGCGATGCAACCGCTGGCGCAGGGCAATCGGGTCGCGATGATCAGCAACGGCGCCGGCACGATGGTGCAGGGTATCGACCTGTTGAAGCCCAGTGGGTTGGAAATACCCGAGTTGAGCCCTGAGTCGTTGACACGGCTGCGCCAGGCCTATCCCCCTTATTACATCGTCCAGAATCCGATCGATGTCACTGGCTCCGGCACTGCCGCGGACTATGAAGTGGGCATTGAGACCCTGTTGCAGGATGAAAACGTGGATATCGTGATGCCCTGGTTTGTCTTTCAGGACACACCCCTGGAGGAAGACATCGTCCAGCGGTTGGGACGTCTGAACCGTCGTTATGGCAAACCAATCCTGGTAGGAACACTGGGCGGGCCTTACACTATGCGGATGTCGCAAGCGCTCGAGGCCGAGGGCGTGCCTGTTTTCCAAGGAGTGCGCAATTGGGTTGCCGCGGCGCGCGGTGCGTGGCTGGCAGGTCAACGTTTGGTTCACTGAGCTCGTGCCCATTGTGGCTCAGGGCTCCGTCAATTACAGTTGCGCCCAGCAGGTGTGCTGTGTCCGGGCATGACCGTCTTGGAGCGGTTGAGGCCACTTGCTCACGTGCGCGTCTCAGGGAGACTGCGCTCGCACAGACGGACGGATCGGCCGCAGGTCTACGCGCAGCAATTTTAGCGAGTTGCCAGGCTGTGGAAATTGCTTTAAGGAAGGGGGGGATCGATAATGCACATCGATACTTCCCCTGGCGCCGTCACGCGCGTACCAGGGTACCGTGCTGCTGGGGTTGCGTGTGGCTTGAAACAGAGTGGTCAGCTTGATCTGGCGTTGGTGCTCAGCGAGCACCCGGCTGTGGCGGCGGGGGTTTTCACGACCAACGCCTTCCGGGCGGCGCCGGTCCTGTACGACGAGGCGCTGCTGACCCGCCGACCCCCCCCACTGGTGCGCGCCGTGGTGATCAACGCCGGCAATGCCAATGCTTGCACCGGTGAAGCAGGGCTGCACGACGCCGAACAGATGGCCCGCATCACCGAGAGAGCTTTGGGACTGCCGCGCGACACAGTGCTGGTGATGAGCACCGGCGTCATCGGCCATCGCCTGCCGATGGACAAGGTGGAACAGGGCATCTACGCAGCGGCTCAATCCCTCTCTTCATCCGGAGGTGCGGCTGCGGCGCGGGCCATGATGACCACCGATTTAGTGCCTAAAGAAGCATATGTGCACGTCGACACGGAAGATGGCCGCTTCTCCATCGGCGGAATGGCCAAAGGGAGCGGTATGATCCACCCGGCATTAGCACGTCCGACATCAGCGGAGAAATTGTCCCATGCGCATGCCACCATGCTTTGTCTGATCGTCAGCGATGCGCGCCTATCCGCGCCGGTGCTCCAAGACGCCTTGGACACAGCCGTGGCGCTCAGCTTCAACCGTATTACCGTGGACGGCGACACCAGCACGAATGACACCGTGTTGCTGCTTGCCTCGGGCCAGGAAAACGTTCGCGAGATCACACCTGGGCGCGAAGCGCATCGCCTCTTCCAAATAGCATTGAATGAAGTGTGCCGGTCTTTGGCCAAGCAGATCGCGCGCGACGGAGAGGGTGCCACGCGCTTGGTAGAGATCACCGTGTGCGGCGCCCGTAGTGATGCCGAAGCGGAACGAGCAGCTAAGGCGATTGCTACGTCGCCCTTGGTCAAGACGGCCATCTTCGGTGCGGATCCCAACTGGGGGCGCATCCTGGCGGCCGTGGGGCGCAGTGGCGCTCATGTCGAACCGCTGCATACTGACCTCTGGCTGGGGCCGATACAGCTGGTCGCCGCCGGGACGCCTTTGGACTTCGACCACAGCGCGGCGCGCGCAGTGCTTCAGCAGCCGGAAGTGGCCATCCGCGTCGATCTGGGGCTGGGCGCAGGTGCTGTCACAGTCTGGACATGTGATCTTTCGTATAAGTATATCGAGATCAACGCCGAGTATCACACGTGATCGTTTCATTCATCATTGACGAACTGCGCTGGGCACACGCGTAGGCGAGCACATCCTCTCATCTCTGAACACCCCGATCAATCTTTCGGCGCCCAGCAGGTTGCGGTAGATGAGCTCGTTGAGACGCATCTGATGGACTTGGTGCCCGGATGCGACCGGCCGGATGCCGCGCCAGCGTTCCTGGAGGAAGGCAAGCAGGTGGGCGGTTGCGTCTCGGGAATTCTGAGGGCGAAGTCGATGATATATGCCTGCGGCTCGGTAGGAACAGAAGCCTCCTTGGCATGGCCCCATTCCCAGCCGGGTGGCGCGGCGTAGGTCGTCCAAATTCCAGATGTCCCCGTCCGTCACCCTTCTCTCAATCTCAGCCCGGGCAATCATCTCGCACTCGCATAACAGGTCGCCGCTCATCGATTCTGCACGCGCAAGGGGGGCGCTATGCCAATGGTAATGGCGCTCGGGCATACCGGGCAACGGCTCCAGATGCGTGCGGCAGGGACGCACGACATTCAGCTTGCAGCACACCAGGTCTGCGACCTGTTCAGCGATCAGCCGATGAGTTGTCCATTTGCCCCCGATGAGCGAGATGAAACCAGAGATTCCGTCTACCACTTCGTGGTCCACGATGACGTGAGCGCGGCTCAGACCGATTGCCGTATCCGCTGCTGCAGGAGTGATGGGATAAAGGGCGCGTACACCGGTCCAGGTGCGCAACCAGCGCAGCTCCCAGGTAATCGGCACAAGCTTCGTGCACTCCTGACGAATGCGCTGGATTTCTGCGGTGTCTACGTCTGAGGCATTCGGATTGTCCACAATGACGTCGGTGCAGCCCAACACCGAAACGGAATGAGAGGGTAATATCGAGTCACAATCAGATGGCCAGCGGAGGCGGGTGATGACGGCATTGACGACCCGGCAAGCGGTGGCGATCATGCTCCCTTTGCTACATATAAGGGGGAGCTCAATCCCAGCCAGGGTGCCTATCTCTCCTACCCATGCGCCAGCAGCGTTGATCACCACACGGGCCGATACGCTAACCTTTTCATCTTTGTTCAGATCGATGCACTCTGCGCCGATCACGCGTTCGCCCGCCTTGAGGATGGTGACCACCGGGTGATAGTTCCATACATATGCACCATACGCACGGGCCGACTCCACCGTAGCGCGCGTTGCCAGGAAAGAATCCGCTGTTGCATCGGGCACCCGCAAGGCGCGTCGGATGCCAGGGTTTACATAGGGTTCTTCGCGGAGAACTTGGCTGATAGGAACTTCTTCGATGGGGATACCAGCCCGCTGACAGCATTCGATCACATAGTCCCCGAATGCAGGATCATCCCAAGGAGTAGCCACCACGTAGCCTCCGGTGTCTTCGATGCAGCCTGGCATAATCTTGCGCAAAATAGCATTTTCCTGAATACACTCCCGTGCGACTGCGGTGTCTCGCAGTGCATAACGACTGCCGCTGTGGAGCAGGCCGTTATACCGTCCGGTTGTGCCGCTGGCCCAGTCAGCTCTCTCGACCAAGACTGTCTTGAGGCCACGCATCGCGAGGTCGCGTGCCACACCTGCTCCGATGGCACCACCGCCGATCACCAACACTTCGGTCTCTACTTTTCGCATGGGCTCTTCTATATCGCGGGGAGATTTCGGACGAGGGCCAACCGATGAAAAGGTTCTGCCAGTCGGTCATATAAAGCCGCGTAGACAGGATAGAGCTGGTCGTAAATAACTGCTGTCTCTGGATTGGGGATATATACTGCGGACGGAGCCGGACATGCGGCCGCCAAATCTGACACATCCCGGTAAATGCCTGTAGCAAGGCCGACCAGCAATGCGTCGCCGACCGGGGCGCTGTTCGGCAAAGAAGACACGGATAATTTGCGCCCGATCACATCGCTGACGATCTGATTCCAAAGTGGGCTCTTGGTCGCGCCGCCCTGTGTCCAGACATCGTGCACTTTCCAGCCTCCATCCAGGTACACTTGCAGATTCTGGCGGATGCCGAAAGCCACCCCTTCCATAACGGCACGTAGCATCTCGCCCCGCGTGGTATCCACTGAGATGCCCACGAACGCGCCGCGCGCGTCTGGATCCCAAACGGGCGATTGCTCGCCCATCAGATACGGCAGGAAGAGCAACCCTCTGCTTCCTGGCGGGGCGGCTTGGGCCTCCGCATCGACCCAATCATAGGGGCTTCTCCCTGCAGCGAGTGCGTCATCTCGTTCTCGAGCACATAGCTGGCTCACGAACCATTTCATCGAGGCGCCCGAGGAGGTCATCACCGCCGACAGCATCCACATCCCTGGGATGGCGTGGGGAATGCAGACAACGTGACGGCCAGACCAAGGCCTGGCGACACACAGGCCGATGTTGCATCCGGTCCCATGGGAGATAAAGGCCTGCCCGCTCTCCAGCACACCCATGCCCACCATCGCAGCCGGGGTGTCCGTCGCGCCGGCCAACACCGGGGTGCCAGCTGGAATTCCTGATTCGTCCGCGGCATCTCGATGCACTTCCCCGATGATGGCAAGACACGGATACACGGGGGGCAGCTTTTCAGCCGGCAACGCGAGCGCTTGTAGGATCTCTTCGGACCACACACCGGCTGTGACATCATAGAGCAGCTGCAATGGCGCCTGCGAGACGTCCATCGTGAAGCGACCCGTCAGTCGCCAATTCAGATAGCCATTCGCCATCAAAAACTGGCGTGTTTGGGCGAAGAGATCGG
>JANXAX010000169.1 GCA_025062175.1 Anaerolineae bacterium
TCGAGTGCATAGATGTGCCCACGGTGTCACCGGTAAACGCCGTGTTTCTGGACCGCGGCGATGAACGCTTCGACGTTCTCGATCGGGGTGTCGGCCTGGATGATGTGTGCCGGAGCAGCCATGTAGCCGCCGCCTTGCCCCAGTATTGCGATCTTGGCCTTCACCTCTGCCTCGATTTCGGCGGGGCTTCCGAAGGGTAACAGCCGCTGTTGGTCGATGGCGCCCCAGAAGGACAGGCGATCACCGAAACGCTGCTTGAGCTCGTGTGGGTCGTGGCCTGGCACGTTGGGCTGCACCGGATTGAACACCTCCAGTCCCACCTCGATCCATTCGGCGAGGATGGGCGCCACCGCCCCGTCGCAGTGCTGCATGATGATCACATCCGGGTTGAGCGCTTTGAAGGTGGCGTAAATTTCCCGATAGCGCTCCTTGAAATACTGCCGCCACATGCGCGGCGAGATGAGCAACCCTTGTTGGCTGCCGAAGTCGTCCCCTGTCCAGATGCCATCCACTCCCATTTGGATCAGCTGCCGGCCGACCGCCAGGGCGAAATCCTTGCACTTTTCGATCAGCGGCTCGATGTAGGGCATTCCCATCGCCATGTCGGTGAGCAGCTTCTCCATGCCGACCAGCTGTTGCATCATGTCGAACATGGTGAGCTCGACATCGCCGATGATGAAATACTCTCCCTTATACTTGGCAATATACATCGCCGCATCATCATAGCGGCCATCAGCCAGGGGATCGGGGAAGGGAAAATCCTCCACCTCGGCTGCCTCGGTCACGTGGGCAAGCGGGTGCTCGACCACTTCCATATAGATGGGGCCCTGACGCATACGCATCCCGAACTCGTTGATGATGCAGCCATCCTTGTCCACCGGATGCGCGTAATGGCGCGGCAGGCCGGCACCCACCACCACGCAATCGCTGCCCATTGCCACACGCAGGTCATTGTTGGACAAGCGGTAGGTGACGTCTTCGTAGTAAGCGGTGGTGTAGTGTGGGGTGATTCCATACTTTTGGCACAGGCGATCTGCCAACGCGCGCGACAAATCGAATTGAAGCGGCACCCGGTCTGGAAGCTCCCGCCGGGTCAGTGCCGCGATGACACGTTGTCTGGAGTTCATCCTATCTCCCGGGTCGTTGAGCCAGTGAATAGTATGTCGGACGCAACCGATACACTGCAGGGGATGATATTATCCCTGGCACGACAAATTGCTCCGGCCGAGCACGACGCCCGGCCGGAGCAAGGACATATTCAGGCGCTATTTCGCTTCCGCCTCGACGTTGGTCTTGTCGTAGATGGTGAAGGGGCCCATCAACACGCGCAGGCCTTTCTCGCGAGTGGGGTCTTTCTCGATGGTGTAGACACCCATGCGGCCGGCCTCGAAGCGCTCGCCGATCTCACCCTTGATGGCCCCGGTGGCCAGCAGGTAAGTGACGTAGTAGGTCAGATAACCCAGATCGCGGAAGCTCCACAGGGCGAACTGCGGCGCACAGCCGTTCAGGGTGTAGGAGACCATCTCGACCGGCAGGCCCAGGCCGCTGATCACCACCTTCGGCTCCTGACCCTCAACGCCGCACAGTCCCTCGTCCTGGAGTGCCTTGGCCCCTGCGGCAATGCCGATTGTGGTGGGGGCCATAATCAACTTCATCTCCGGGTACTTGTCGACCAGCGCCAGCGCCTGGTTGTAGCTGTCTTCGGAGATGTCGTTGCCGTACACGATGTCCAGCAACTCCAGTTTGGAGTACTTCGGCTCTTTGAGCACTTCCTTCAGCGCCGCGATCCAGGCGTTCTGGTTGGCGGCGTCGGGCGAGGCGGAGAGCACGGCGAACTTGCCACCCTCTGGGCCGAGGATGTTGAGCGCCATCTCGGCCATCACCCGGCCGGTCTCATTGAAGTCCACCTGGGCGACGAAGACCTGCTCGCCTTCGGCGGAGGGGATGGGCGAGTCCCAGGTGACGAAGGTCACCCCGGCCTCGCGGGCGGCCTTGGCCGCTGGGGCGATCTGATCACCCGCGTTGTTGGAGAGCATGATCGCATCCACGCCCTGGGTGACGCTGTTGGTGACGATCTCGATCTGGCCGGCGACGCTGTCCTGTGGGGTGGGGCCGAGGAACTGCAGCGGCTCCGGGTTCTGGAGTTCTTTGGCGGCTTCCAAGGCGCCTTCGTGTGCCTGATCGAACACCAGGTTGCCCAGGAACTTGGGCAACAGCACCATCTTTACCGCCTGCCCCGGCGTCGCCTTCACCGGGCCCTGGGCCATTGCCGCCGGCGCCAGCGCCATCACCATGCTCACCATCACCAAAATTGCGAAAGCGGTCGAAAGCTTTCTCATGGTTCATCCTCCTCCTTGATTCGCACTATGGTTGACAGGCACACTTGGTTCCCTAAGACCAGGCGCGATTCCCATGAAGCCGTTCCTTGTCCGGATGGACCACCTCCTTTCGCCTGTTTAGCTCCGCTTTGACGCGGGCCGATCCTCGGTCGAGCGGGTCAGCTGCTTTCCGCCATCTCCAATGCGCGCGTCAGCTCACGGTGGCGGACCATTCTGGCACGCAGGCTGCTGACCAGGTTGGGCACCAACACCGACAGGATGAGCAACAAGCCGATCACTCCGGTTTGGACATTGGCGGAGAGATATGCCAGTCCCATCCCGTTGCGCAGATTCAGAATGATCAAAATCGAGAGGAAGACGCCGCGCAACGAGCCGCTGCCGCCGAAGATGCTCACCCCACCCAGGAGCACCATGGTGATGATGTCGAGTTCAAAGCCTTCCGCCGTGCTGCTGCGCATCGCGCCCAAACGCGCGGCATATAACAAGCCTGCCAGCGAGGCGATGAAGCCTGAAGCGATGAACAGGATCATCTTCACGCGGCGCACGTTGACGCCGGAATAGCGTGCCACATCCCGATTGATGCCGATGACGTAGACGAGACGCCCGAATCCCGAGTACTGCAGGATGATGTAACCGATGATGGCGAATCCGAAGAAGAGGAGCAGCGCCAGGGGAAACGGACCGATGAGCGGTTTTTGACCCAGCTCGCACAGCCACGCCGGCAGGGTGGTGATTGAACGGTCCTCCACCAACACCCAGACCAATCCGCGATAGGCGATCAGGCCGGCCAACGTCACCACCAAGGAGGGCAGGCCGACGACGGTGACCCAGAATCCATTGAAGGCACCGCAAATCAATCCGAGGCACAATGCGGCGGCCACCGCGAGACCGGACGGCGCTCCCAGCTCGAACAGGCGCGCCATCGTGCCGGCAGACAGGCCCATCAGCGAGGCCACCGAGAGGTCGATCTCGCCGTTGATGATGATGAAGGTCATCATCAGGGCGATGATGCTCTTCTCGATGAAGAGGATGAACAGATTCACCTGGTTGCTCACGCTGAGATAGGCCGGCACGAGCGCGCTGTTGATGGTCAGCACGACGAGAAACAAGCCCAACAAAAGCCCTTCCCACGAGCGCAACCAGTTCAGAAAACGTTGGGGCAGGGAGATGGTGCTATGAACCATGGACGCTCTCCTTATGCGGTACAGGGGCGATGCTTGGTCGCAGCTGCAATTCGCTGCGCGCCCAGAGCGTGCGCAGGCGCTCGACAATGACGCGGTCGCTGGCTACAGCCAGAAGGATCAGCAAACCCAGCAGGGCATCGCGCCAAAACTCGCTGATCAGACGCCAGCGGAGCAAGCTTTGGTCGAGCAGCCCGATCATCGAAGCACCCAACAGTGTGCCGAAGGCACTGCCCACGCCGCCCATCGTGCTGGTGCCACCGACCACGACCGCGGCGACGGCCTGCAGTTCCATTCCCAGGGCGGCGACGACCGTCAGGTTGCCAAAGCGCCCCATGAACATGAAACCGGCCAGGCCGGCCAACGCACCGGACAATACGAAGGCGGTGAAGACGATGCGCTGATAGGGAAAGCCGGCGATGCGGGCTGCCTCTGGATTGGAACCGATGGCATACAGCCTTCGGCCAAAGGGCAGATAGGTGAGCACCAGCTGGAAGACGATCACCACCGCCAAGGCGATGCCCACAATCAGACGCAGCTCAAATTCCCCCACCTGGAAGACGTTGACACGCGAAAACTCCTGTGCCCAGGCGGGCAGGGCGCTCATCTGCACGATCTTGTTGCCAGGATATTCCACCAGCATGGCACGATAGATGGCCATCGTGCCCAGGGTGACGATGATGGCCGGAACACGCCCGTAGGCCACCAACACACCGTTGAACGATCCCATCAGCGCACCTGTCCCGACCGCCATCAGCACCGCGACCAGAGGGGGGATGTCCTTGTAAAAGGAGAGCTGGGTGCCGATGAAGAAGGCGGTAAATCCCACGATCGAGCCGACCGAGAGGTCGTAGTTGCGCGTCAGGAACACGAGCGTTTCGCCGACGGCGACGACGGAGAGGATAGCGATGCTGGTGGAAATGCGCGTGAACGTGCGCGAGCTGTAATATCCTTCGACCTGGGTGCCGAAGAAGAGCACCAGAGCGATAATGACCAGGACGAGGATCAGCTCGCGGATTTGTTCGGGGCGGATGGAACGGCGCAGGGATGTCATCATCATCGCATCTCCGACACTTTGTACTCCTGGCCCATCGCGGCGGCCATGATTTTCTCCTGGGTGGCTTCCTGGCGGGTGAACACGCCCATCTGGCGCCCTTCGCGCATCACCACGATGCGATCGCTCATCGCTATGATCTCCGGCAGGTCGGATGAGATCAGGATGATGCCCAGCCCCTGCGCCGCGAGGTCGCTGATCATGTGGTGCACCTCGGCTTTGGTGCGCACGTCGATGCCACGCGTCGGTTCGTCCAGGATGAGCAGCTTGGGCTTGGCGTTGAGCCACTTGCTCAGCACCACCTTCTGTTGGTTGCCACCGGAAAGCTTGGCCACTTCCACCTGGACGGACGGGGCGCGGATGGAAAGACGCTGGCGGAATTCTTCGGCGTCGGCGTATTCATTCCGGCTGCGGATCAACCCCAACGCGCCCAGGTAATTCGCAAGGGTGGGGAGCGTGATGTTCGCCGCGATGGAGAGCGGCATGCTCAGCCCGTAGCGGAAGCGATCCTCGGTGATATAGGCGATGCCCATCTGAAGTGCCTGCTGGGGTGACCGGATGTGCACTTCCTTGCCTTCGAAGATGATCTGGCCGGCGTCGGCTGGCTCGATTCCGAACAGGGCCAGGCCGACGTCGGTGCGACGCGAGCCCACCAGGCCGGCAAAGCCGAGCACCTCGCCGCGATAGACATCGAAGCTGATGTCATTGAACACGTTCTCTTTGCTCAGCCCGCGCACCGAGAGGAGCAGCTCGCCGCGTTGGGCGGCGCTTTTGGCGAAGAACTCTTCGATCCGGCGGCCCACCATATCACGGATTACTTGTTCGATGGTGACCTCACCGCGCGGCCGCGAAGAGATGAGCTTACCATCCCGCAGGACGCTGACGCGGTCGGCGATGCTCAACACCTCTTCCAGGCGATGGCCGATGAACAGGATGGCGACGCCTTGATCGCGCAACGTGGACACCAGGCGGAAGAGCTGCGCGACCTCATGGGCCGAGAGGGATGAGGTCGGCTCGTCCATGATCAGGGTGCGAACGTTGAGCGAGATCGCCTTGGCGATCTCGCCGGTCTGTTGCGCGGCCAGGGAGAGGCCGCGCGCCGGCACGCGCACGTCGAGGTTGACCCCCAGCTGGGCCAGGATCGCCTCGGCGTCCTCGTACATCTTGCGCCAGTTCACCAGCAGGCCGCGGTCGCGATGACTAATGAAGATGTTTTCCGCCACGCTCAAGTCGGGGAAGACCATCGGCTCCTGATAGATGGCGGCGATGCCCAATGCCTGGGCTTCTTGCGCATTGCGGATCTGGACGCGCTTCCCATTGACCCA